>NZ_BKNN01000032.1 GCF_008993995.1 Acinetobacter brisouii | reverse complement strand
AACAGGCCTTAGTGCTGATTCAGAAACTGTATGCCATAGAAGCAGAACTCAGGAGAAAGACCGATGGTACAGCAGAACAGCGCCGCGAATACCGACAACAGCATAGTCAACCGGTGATGCAACAACTGTATGAATGGCTCAACCAGCATCAACTGACGGTGCCATCGAGTTCTCCAACCGCCAAGGCCATCAATTACACTCTGAAGCGTTGGCCAGCTTTAAGCCGCTATCTGGATGATGGCAATCTACCGATATGCAACAATTGGGTAGAGAATCAGATGCGTCCCTGGGCGTTGGGGCGCAAGAACTGGCTGTTTGCAGGTTCGCTGCGCAGTGGTCAGCGAGCGGCAAACATCATGACTTTAATCCAGTCAGCAAAGCTGAATGGCTTGGATCCGTATGCCTATTTAAGTGATGTGCTGAAAAGGCTGCCGACACATAAAGTGACCCAGATTGAAGAGTTACTGCCACACTGCTGGAAACCTAAATTGAATTAAAAATTGGTATGGGATTCAGCGGACGCTTACATCTAACAGTTGGACGTGTTGGCTGGTCTGCATTGGAAATCAATCAATGGATTGAATCTAAGTTAGCGGTTTGCTAACTTAGATGGGAGCTTACTGCTCGCTTATTTTTTTGTAGTATAAGGTTAAAAAAGAATCAGATATTCATCGGGGCTAATATTTCAAAAATATGCCTAAAACTTTGGTTAATAGTCACAAAGTATTCTGTACAGCTACCAGTATTCTAGGTTACTAGTAGCCTACTTTGTTAAAATAATTATAATTTTTTTAATATTCCTGTTGATAAGTCATAAACGTAATTATCTATAGTGCCATCTTTAATTCTGGAAATTATTTCATCAATAATATTTATTGGAACCAAAAACCACTCTTGGGGTTTGATAGGATTTCCCAATCTATCTTCAATGACAATATCGAGTTGTGCTGATTGTAAGGCTTTATGAATAAGCTTTTCTAATTTCTGAGGTACAATATTTTCAGGAAGCGAGTAGGTTGCTATTAATTCAACATCAGCCAAAAGGTATGTTGCATCTTTATTAGCGTTCGTAATACGTTTATTTACTTTGCCTGTGGTTACTCCAATTTTATGTAAGACTTGTCTATTCTGTTTGATAAATTCATGGTCAGACAGACTTCGTAATACATATATAGAACCACTTTTAACTTCAATATCAGTCTCTTGTTCTGATAAATTAGTTGAGCCGAACAGGGGGCCAGTGTTTTTTGCAACCAAAATACGCCGACCTACTTTGTCTGTATTCAAAGCTTTTTTTAATGACCGCATTAACAAATTACTTTCAGTCCCATTTGAATAGATTGCTCTTAACCGTGCATCATTTTCTCCATTTGATGCCTTAAAATATTCACCTATTTCTGCAACGTAGACAATTTGTCCATCTACAATAAACCAATCATGTAATTCGATACTTGCATCTTTACCAAATGGTTTTGTGATTCTTAGTCCATCTTCTAGCTCTTTGGAGATTTGATCAAATATCCCTTTGAATACATCAAAGTCTGCACATGCTTTTCGAGTCGCTGTTAGTTCATTTGCTTCACGTTCTTTTTGTGATCTAACATGTTGTAGTAACAGAATATTATCTGCACTTTCAACCTCAATTCCTAATTCAGAAAGTAAGTCATCATCCGCTAATTCTGACATAGTAGATAGTTCTGAGTTTGGGCTACTCAATAAACTATATGAATCAAAATCAGCTAAAACAGATAAGGCATCAGGTTGTTTTTTCAACTGCTCAAGTCTTACAGCATAAATTCGTTCAAAAATATCAGTATCAACTGAGTTCGATGGAACTCTTTGATTTTTTTCGTAGAATTGAATAATTTCTTCAAAGCCAGAGATTAAACGTTCTTCTTTAGCTGTATATGTCACTGACTTAATCGGTGCTAAGTCAATGCCCAACTCCGACAATAATTCGTCATCAGAAAAATCAGCCATAAATTTACCTTGTTTAACCTAAGAGATTGAATTTATCTAAAAATAAAACAACAGACTTCATGCCAGAGCTCTGTTTTATTTTATCTAATCGAGATGCGCATAATTTTTCAAAAATATCTGCATCAGCATGATGTGATGGAACCCTTCGATGATTTTCAAAGAAATGATTAATTTCTTCAAATCCAGAAATCAATCGCGCCTCTAAAGGCGTTAAAAACTTTGGCGATTTTAACTCAAGTTGAATTTCGAGTTCATCTAGAATTTGATCATCTGTAAGTTGCTCCATCACTCACTCTCCGTATTAAGAACCTGCTTTTGCTTTTTCTTGTGCCTTAAATCGAGCAAACGCAGCAACTCCTTCAGCCATACGTTTTTCCCAAGCATCTTGAGAATTTATATCTGGTAAACGACCACGTTCTTTTTTAAATTGCACTGCACGAATTGCTAAGTCTTTAGCCTCTTCAGGGCTTAGATTGATACGTTTAGCAGAAATGTGAGCTTGGACTTGACGCAGTGTAGCCTCATCCATTGCTTTTGAAAGTACGGCATATGCTGATTCAAATGGATTGATGTGATCAATCAAATCAATATCAAGATCTCTTACGTTTATAAACCTCTTTACGCCTTGGATAAAGGCTAAATTTGATTCAGGTTTGTTATCTGAATCTGTAGGTTGGGGCGTAGTTCCACCAAGCGTTTCCTGTGCTTGTTTAAGTTCTTTTTTCGCTTGTTGAATTAGGTTAAAAGCTGCTATAGCATGTTGACGAACTGCTTCTTGATCTTCAGCTTCTAGCTCTGGGTATTTTTCCTGAACAATTTTACCCAACGCTAATTGTGTTAGCTCTTCTGGAACAATATTTTCTTGGTCGAATAAGCCTCGTTCGATTGCTGATTTATTCTGTACAAAGGCTGTGATGATCTCATTCAAATCCTCCTTACAGATTCGATTTGCTTCTTCAGACTCAGGTCTTTTAAGACCATTGATTTCAACATGGACTTGTCCAGTTTTATCATTAATACCTATATTCTTTTTTCCTTTTTGGTAACCATCTTCACCATAATCAAAGCCATCTAAAGCACCTTGATCTTTAGGTGTAAACTCAAAACGAGGAGAGAGCACTTGTTCCATTAATAGGCTTGCTGCAATTGCTTTTAGCATGTCATTGACAGCCTCAACTACTAGCTTATCTGAGGCATCTGGTTCAGCAATCATATTGGTAAATTTGGCACGATGTTTACCTTCGGCATCCCGAGTTGCACGACCAATAATCTGTACAATTTCAGTTAAGCTACTACGATAGCCAATCGTTAAAGCATGTTCACACCAAATCCAATCAAACCCTTCTTTGGCCATACCTAAGGCAATAATGATATCAACATGGTCACGATTAAAACGTTGCTTAGGATCTTTTAGGGCTGTTAACACTTTGGAGCGCTGAGCTGCATCACTATCATCAACTAAATCAGCAACCTTGAGAATTTTCTTAGTACCAGTTTCTGTTGTAATTTCTATTAAATGAAATCCAGTTTGTTCATCTATCCCTTTCCATGAACCAAGTATATCCATAATATTTTGAACTTGTTTATATTTGTCTTCAGGAGGACTTTCTCGAGAATTTACGTTGGGGATATGGATAATCGTTTTTAGGCTAGGATCTAATACTTTCATTACAGCATCGGTATATTTTCCTGTATAGAAGAAATAACCAATATCCAGTGCTTTTAAATAGCTATAACCATTCAATTGCTCATAATAGGTGTAGGTAACAGTCTCAAATTTATTTTCATCAGTTGGGGAGAGTACGGCCTCCGAATCTCCACGGAAATATGAACCTGTCATTGCTACAATATGAGCTTTATCACGCTCAATAAACTGGCTTAATTGATTACCCAATTTATTATCAGGGTTGCTGCTTACATGATGAAATTCATCAATTGCAATCAGTCGATTATCAAATGCTTCAACACCAAGTTCTTCTACTGCAAAGCGGAATGTTGCATGCGTACACACCAATACTTTGTCTTCACCTGCTAAGAATTCACCTACTGCTTTTACTTTTGACTTTGCAACTTTTTCATCGTCAGCATTTGGAGCATTACATAGGTTCCAATGCGGTTGTACTTTCCAATCAGCCCAGAAGCCATGTTTAGTTAATTCTTCATCTGCAAAGCTACTGCCAATAGAACGCTCAGGCACCACAATAAGTGCTTGCTGAATCCCTTGATTGGCTAATTTATCTAAAGCAATAAACATCAATGCTCGTGATTTACCTGACGCTGGTGGTGATTTAATTAGTAGGTATTGTTCACCACGTTTATCATAAGCACGTTCCTGCATTGGGCGCATGCCTAGTTCATTGGCTTTGTTTGATGCTCCTGTACAAGCTGTTTTGATCGAAACAGCAGGAACAGTTCGTTTATTTGTTGGATTTTCTGAAGTTGTCATGCTTTTTTCTTCCCAGCTTGTTTTGCAGTCATTTCTGTATACATTGAAAATAGTTTTTCTAAGCGTTCTGTGTCATTTTTAAAACGACGTCCAATATAAATTCGTTCTAAATAATCATCAATTTGCTTATGTATATCAAAGATGTGATTTGGAAGGTTCTCTAAAGTCATACCATTGTTATAAATATCATTCAATGTAGATGGATATTCTGATTCAATAGCAAGGAGTAACTCTTCAGATAAAGTTGCTAACTCAACCTTCTGATTTGATGTTAACTTAGGTAGTGGGAATGTATGCCAACCAAGATCATTTGAATATCTATAATCTTGTTTTAATTTACCACATACCGCCTCAACCCATAGATGATGTAAGCGACTTGCTAAAATAGCTATTTGAAAAATTTCTCCGTCGTAAATAGCTAACGCTAAATTAGTTGGAATCACATTGTCTTTTACTAATATAGGTATTCGACGTTGTCGCTTTTCAGATGATAAATTCGGTAGAATTATTGCTGAATGACTTTGGGTATGTCTATCCCTGAAAGCATGTGGAGTTTCTGCAAGTTTAGGTGCACTCGATGTCTTTCTAAACTCTTTACAAAGTTCAATTTTTTCCTTTATCAGACCAATATTTATAGCCGCATCTAAATCATTATCTTCAATCCATAAACAATAACGTATTAGCCCTTGATTAATTTCCTTAGCTCCAACAACTCTTTTAACAAACTTCATTGCCTCAGGCACATTAGCCTTTAAATATTCAACTTCATTATTTGAAATAAATAAATTCCCACCATCTAAAGGCATATTACCCGAACGCATCACTTGTAAATCCATTGAAAGTGGTTTTTTTCTCTTTTCAACAATTACATTATCAAAATCAATCAAATACCCATTTATTTTATTTGCTTCAGTTTTCTCATTCAAAGTAAATATATATTTTTTCTTATTATTAACTTGTCTCAACCCAATAATAACACAATACACCGAAGCATTATTCGCTGCATTATTCGACCACGGAAAAGATGTATACGCGAAACTAATTTCACACCCTAAGTCAAAAACAATCGGCCAAAAAGTTGGTACATGTCTTCCTTGCACAACTGAATTTGTTGACACTAGAGCCGCTGAAGCTTGTGTATATTTGCAATATTCAGCAGCTTTCAAATAAAAAGCTGTCACATAATCTAGCTCCCCAAAACTACTCATGTATTTAGACATATAGAATTTCATATCTTCTCTTTGCGCATCATTCTTTTTTTTCTGACCTGCAAAAGGCGGATTACCGCAAATATAAATTTCCCCCCCTTCATTTTCAAAATCAATTTCTACTTGATCAAGTGGCGATGCAAAAAAATCATCAGCAACTAATTTAACAGCACTACCTGTCGGTGGACATACACTCAACCAATCTAAACGAATTGAATTTCCACAAATAATCCAATTCTCTTTAGAAAGTGGCAATACTGTTTGTAAAGCTTCAATCTGACCACAGTACTGAACATTCGACTGATACTCAGCAATCACCAATGCTAAACGAGCAATCTCAGCTGGAAAGCTATTGATCTCAATACCACGGAAATTCGTCAGTGGAATGTCTGTTGCACGTCCTTCTTCATTACGAAGCTCATTAATTTGAGCCTCAATTTTACGTAACTCTTTATAGGCAATGACAAGGAAATTTCCTGAACCACATGCAGGATCAAACACACGAATACGTGCAATACGCTTACGTAAATTGAGCAGCTTTAAAGGACTTTCTTTGGACGCTTCTAATTGTTCGTTTAAATCATCCAAGAATAGAGGATTTAGTACCTTTAAGATGTTTGGCACACTGGTATAGTGCATCCCCAATGAACCGCGTTCATCATCATTAGTAACCGCTTGAATCATTGAACCAAAAATATCTGGATTAATTTTTTGCCAGTTTAATTCGCCAGCATGCAACAAGTAAGTACGAGCTATCTTAGAAAATTTAGGCACCTCAGTACTACCCGAGAATAAGCCACCATTTACATAAGGGAATCTTTTTGCCCACACAGGAAGTTTGGTCGTATCACGCTCTGAATGGTCTACATTCATCGCATGAAATAAGGTACTAATGACTTCATGTGTATTGCTTGAGTCACGTTCGGACATTTGTTCTATGGTCTGAGTAAAAATTCCATTAGGTTTAAATATTTCAGTGTCTTCTGCGAAGAAGCAAAAGATTAAACGTGCCATGAAATGGTTCATGTCTTGGCGACATTCTTCAGTCGCCCAATCTGGATTTTCTTTTAATAATTCGATGTAGAGTTTATTTAAACGTCCCGTTGCACGTACATCAATCGGGTTATCTTTAATTTCCCGAATAGTTGATATACCTGCCAATGGTAAGAAAAACCCGAAGTGTTCTGCAAACTTAGAAAACTCAGAACTAATAGTTTCACCAGAAATAAGGTCTTCAGCTTGTAAACTAAGGCCATCAGTAGCCAGAATGAATTTGGCTTTTGCCTTCTCTGTAGCTTTACTTTCTCGTAAAACCGTTAATGTTTCAGATACCTTGTATTGGTCACATACTGCAATATGAATATGACTGCGTTGTAGAACACCATTAGAAATATCTGATTTATTACTTACACCAGTTTTTAATTGTTTGATAGTTGTTTCTTTATTGCCAAAAGCTCTTAAAAAGTCATAAGCAAACTCTTGAGCATCAAATGGCTTTTCTGCAAGTTCGGATACGGCTGCTTCAATTTCTACGGCATTCATTGGAATAATAGGCTAGTTACAAATAATGCTGTAAATATTATCAGAGATACTCAGAATATGTTGTGACTCTTATAGAAAGAGAGGGCATATTAATTTTGATAATTAAACTTCAAACAAAGATTTCATTTTAGTAATTTATTACAAGGTTGTAGTCGGAGCTGTATAATTATTTGATTGTCTTATTGTTAGAGATTTAAATTTTTATTATTTTTAGCATAAACAACATATTCATTTGTAATATCTTCAGACTGGAATGGCATAGAGAAATGATGAAATACCAACCGCCTTATACAATCACATCAAAAATCATTCATCTGATAGCCCAGATTAGTGAGAATATAGGGCGTTTGACTGTTTTAGAAGAAATTCAGGAAAGCCTAAAACTCAGAAAAGCCAATCGTATTAGAACAATTCAAGGCTCACTTGCAATTGAGGGTAATACGCTGAGTACCGAGCAAATCACAGCCATTCTGAATGGTAAACCTGTCATTGCACCTCCTAAAGAAGTTCAAGAAGTGCGTAATGCGATTAAAGCTTATGAAACATTTCAAAAGTGGCAGCCAAGCCAAGAATTTGATTTATTACAAGCACATCAAATTTTGATGACAGGCTTGATTGATGAAGTCGGTCAATATCGTCATGGTGGTGTGGGCGTAATGTCAGGAGATAGAGTGGTGCATATGGCTCCACCTGCTAATCAAATTAACCGTTTGATGGTTGATTTACTCAACTGGCTAAATGACAGCGAAGAACATCCATTGATTAAAAGCTCTGTGTTTCATTATGAATTTGAGTTTATACATCCATTTGCAGATGGGAATGGTCGTATGGGGCGACTTTGGCAAACATTAATACTCAGCAGATGGAATCCTATCTTTGCCAATATTCCAGTAGAAAGCCTGATTTATCAAAATCAAAAAGCCTATTATGAAGCTTTACAGACAAGTACAGACCGTGCTAATTCGGCTCCTTTTATTGAATTTATATTGCAAATGATTTTAGATGCAATTCTGAATTCTACAGAAAACGATCAAGCTACCGCTCAAGCTAGCGTACAAGTTACCGATCAAGCTAGCGTACAAGTTACCGATCAAGTTAAGAGCCTGATTTCAATAATGGAAGCAGGCGAATATACTTTGGCAGAGTTGATGCAGCTTTTGGGTTTATCTCATCGTGCAACATTTCAACAAAATTACCTGAACCCTGCTATTGAAGCAGGTTTCATTGAACGAACTATTCCAGATAAGCCTAAAAGTCCAAAACAAAAATATAAATTGAGATAACGGTGCTTTTTATAAATCGGGACTATACGCTATTTTTATATTCTCGATTTAAGATGATTTGCTTGATATCTTCAGGAATCAGTACGTTTTCAATAGAATTCATTGCCTTACGTAAATCATCAAAAGATACCTGAATATATCCATCGGTTACGTCATGACTATTGTCTTCAATCGTGTGGTTAATCAAGCGTTTGATCGTATAGCTTCCGATGGCTAAACTATTTGCGACTGAACTGAAAGTACGGCGTAGGTCATGGAATGTAAAAGCAATCCCAGACTCTTGAGCGACTTTCAATCTTGCAGCTCTTCGGTCACTAACATGAGATTCACCACTCCGATCAGTAAATACATACAGATGATCGCCAGCTCTTTTTTTACGTTCCTGCATGATCTGCCAAAGTAGTTCACCCATAGGTAAAGTTAGGTCTTCACCATTTTTAGTGTCAGTAACTGTGATCGTTCCATATTTCAGATCAATATTTTTCCACTCTAAGCGCTCAGCTTCATTGCGTCTAAACCCTGTTAAAGCAAGCAGCAATAGAAAATCTTGGTTGGTATAGGCTCGAAAATCATCATTTTGTTCACCTACCCAAGATGATGTTACGACTGCATTGACCCATGCATGATGTTGATCTGATCTTACATAGGTTCTACGGCGCTTAATTCTGTTTAATGCATTATTTTGGGTAATGATCTTAGCTGGATTTTCAGTCGTCACTATAAATTCATCTTTGTCATTCAAGTAGTGCTTCGCACAATAGTTAAAAAGAGCATGAAGAAACTTAATTGATAGGTTTGCTTGAGCAGGACTATTTTTTGATAATTCTGCAAAGCGTTCCTGCACCATTTTTTTAGTAATAGAAGTAAGCTTTAAATCATTCCAGTCCTGAAAGTAGTTATTTATACAAATATCATAGGCAATCAATGATGCAGATGATAAAGCTTTCTTCTCTTTATAAAACTCATAGGCATCTTTCAATGTTGGGATTTGTTTGTTTCTTGCCGTTTCTTGCTTGATCTTGGTAGATGCTTCTTGTTTTAAAGTATTTGGATCAATCCCTTTGGAGATCATTAACAGATATTCACGTGCTTTCTCGCGTGCTTGAGCCACTGTCCATACACCATGTTGTCCGATGGTAGTACGGCATGTTTTACCTCCGGGTAACTTCTTTTCAACGATATAACTTTTACTTTTAGTCACACGTAAAGCAAAGCCTTGTAGCTCTGAGTCTTTGTAGAAAATTTGTTTGTCTGGAGAGAGGGGAAGGCTTTCAACAAATGTTTTGGTGAGTTTATATTTATTTGTGGTCATGATTGAACGGTACTTATGCAATAAGTATCGATAATAAAAGACACAGATCAATATTTCTAGTGGCTACATGGTGGCTACATAAGGGGGTATTTATAATTTTCAGAGATTTTTATTGAACACGATATTTTATAGGTTGTTATTTTTATTGTAAAAATAGTACTCCGAAGATGCCGCTGCATGTCGTTACCCTTGAACCCTAAAGTTCAAGGTGGACGCGACGCATACTTGCTGGGTGTCCTACTCAAGGTAGGCATACGCTCTAAATATGCAGAACGCAATCCTAAAGTAAAAGTATCGGCTCAGGGGAATTCGACCCGCTGGCGAACATCTCAGAGACTATACACAGTATAACCAATAACAAACAGGATGCAAATCGCTTCGATGAGTGCATTGTTAAGTTATTTTTCAAGTGTTGCTGATTTGTGCGGTTATTTCGTCATCTCTTCAACTTCTGCAAGTAAACTACTCATAATTCGCTCACAATGCGTATATTCTTGCAGAGATTTGTTGAGAGCCAAGACTTCTTGCATTAATTCTAATGCCACCATAATGACCAATTTGTTATGTTCAACTCGTGGTGCATTACGGCGAAATTCTTGAAATTTTTCATTGAGTAGTTCAGCCGCTTTTTCTAAATCTGGCTTTTTTTCGACTGTAGTAGCTAAGCGAAAAACCTGCTCAATCATGCGTAACTCGACAGTGACGGCCTCACTCATGTGAATTTTCCTCATTTTGTTCAGTAGGATGGGCAAGCTGCTGAATTTCTTGGGTGTATTGATCTTGTTCTGTCCCTAGCACGGACAGACGATGAATGATGGCTTCAACTTTGGACTTTGCTTGCTCATTTTTTTGAATCAAACGTTCTTGCTCTTGCTTTAATGCCGCAATTTCCTGCTGTGCATGTTTAGAATCATTTTGCAGTTTTTCTTTGACAACGCGTAATTCATTGCGTTCATTCAAAATTTCCTGAAAACGATTTTTAAGATCGGTACAACTTTTTTCCAAACGATTGTAACGATCAGCCAAGGTGGTTGCATCTTGGTTAAGTTGTTTATATTGAGATTGCAGGTTGCCTAAACTATCTTGCAATGTATCAATTTCATCTTGCTTTTGCGTAATGATGCTATTTTTCTGCGTCAAATGTGCATGATGTTGTTCATCGCTTTGCTGTTTCGAGGCAAGCAGAGAAGTATTTTCACGCTCAAAATGCGCTAAACGGTTTTTCACTACCGCAATATGTGCCTGAAGGCGCTTTAATTCTTCTAACATAACGTGGTCGCACAGTGTTGCAAACAAAGGTAATATATACGAAGTATAGAGATTGGATAAACGAATGCAAGACGATATTTCTGGTTGGTCAGAGTGGGAACGTAATTTTTCTTCAATCGAAGAAATTTCAAGCCCGAGTGAGTTACATGGCCTGTTGACAGGTATAGTTTGTGTGACCCAGCCGCCTAGCCGTGAAGAATGGTTACAAATTTTAGAAACACTGAATGTACCCACATTAAACGAAGATGCACTGCTACTTTTAGCAGATGAAGCTGAAGATGTAGCGCATGCGTTAACAGAAGATGAACTCGACTATTTACCTTTACTGCCAGATGATGACCATGTTCTTGAAGAACGTGTACAAGCCCTTGCGGACTGGTGTGCGGGTGTTGTTCTCGGTTTTGGTTTGGCATCTGGACACTTGCGTCAAGATGAAATGGAACTGATTGAACATTTGCAAGAAGTCGCTGCGGTCGAGTTTGAAGATTCGGACAATGATGAAGAAGGTGAAATCAGTTATCAGGAGCTGTATGAGTTTGTACGTCTAATTCCTGTGAGCTTATCGATTGGACGTAAAAAAACTGAAGTTTCAGAAAGTTCATTGCTGCAAAAGAAACAGCAAAAAAATAGTACTGTTGTAGAAATGTTTACTCCACATCGTCCAAGTTAATTGGATGATGTGTACATCACCTTATTAGATTGATAAAGAAGAACATCATGAAATTGACTCAAATTGATTTTCAACAGCGCCGTGCGCAACTGGCACAGAAAATGGGTGCAAATAGTATTGCGATTATTGCAACGAGTCCTGTGGCTTATCGTAATCGTGATGCAGACTATAAGTTTCGTGCTGATAGCAGCTTCTTTTATTTGACAGGATTTGCTGAGCCAGAAGCCGTTGCGGTGATTGAAACATTTGAGTCGGGTGATGAATATAGTTATAGCTTGTTTTGCCGTGAGCGAAACCGTGAGCTTGAAATCTGGAATGGATATCGGGCAGGTATTGATGGCGCGATAGATGATTATGATGCAGATGAAGCTTATGCGATTGATCTGCTTGATGAAGAAATTCTTGAAAAATTAGTGAATAAAGATCGTCTTTATTATCGGATTGGTCATCAAACTGAATTTGATGCCCGTGTCAGCCAATGGCTGAAAAAAGCCGATGCTCAGCAACGGCAGGGGCACGGTTCTCCAGCACAAGTCGTGCAGTTAGATCGAATTGTCGATGAAATGCGTTTGATTAAATCAACACAAGAAATTGAATTGATGCAGATTGCTTCCAAGATTAGTGCCAAGGCACATACTCGTGCCATGCAAGCTGTTCATCCTGACATGATGGAATATGCGCTTGAAGCTGAGCTGAATTATATCTTTGGGCAAAATGGCTGTGTTCCATCGTATAACAGTATTGTTGGTGGTGGCGCGAATGGCTGTATTTTGCACTATGTCGAGAACAATCAAGTGCTGAAAGATGGTGATTTGGTTCTGATTGATGCTGCGTGTGAATATGAATGTTATGCCTCAGACATTACTCGAACATTTCCTGTCAATGGTAAATTCTCCGCAGAACAAAAAGCGCTGTATGAGGTGGTTTTGGCATCGCAATATGCTGCAATTGATGCTGTACGTGTCGGAAATTCATATCGTGAGCCACATGCTGTTGCAACCAAAATTTTAACCGAAGGTTTGCTGGATTTAGGTCTACTCAAAGGTGAGTTGAATGAGCTTTTAGAAACCGAAGCTTATCGTCAATTTTATATGCATGGTACAGGTCACTGGCTAGGTATGGATGTGCATGATGTGGGTGCATATAAAACTGCAGGTGAATGGCGTGCCTATGAAGCTGGTATGGTGGTGACGGTTGAACCTGGGCTTTATATTGCTCCAGATGATGAAACAGTGGATGAAAAATGGCGTGGCATCGGCATTCGGATTGAAGATGATGTGGTGGTTACAACACATGGTCCACGTGTACTGACTTCAGATGTAGTCAAAGAAATCGCAGATATTGAAAAATTAATGGCTGAAGCGCGTTTGTCTAAATAGGGGTTCAAAGATGCAACAACAAGTGATTATTGTTGGTGGTGGTATGGTTGGACTCAGTTTGGCATTGATGTTGGCTAAGGCCAAGATTGAAGTCAAATTACTTGAGGCGATTCAATATCCTCAATTTGCTGAAGGGCAACAGGAAATCCCGTATCACTCGAGTTTTGATGCGCGAAATAGTGCCTTGTCACGTCGTAGTGTACAGATTTATCAGCAGCTTGGTTTGTGGGATGTGTTGCAACAGCATGCGACGCCTATTCTGCAAGTCCATATCACCGAGCAAGGCAGTTTTGGGAAGGCACGTTTGGTGGCTGAACAGGAAAATGTCGAGAGCTTCGGACAGGTCATTGAAAATGCTTGGCTTGGACGAGTTTTACTGACTCAAGTCCGTCAGCAGCCTCTGATTGAATTGATTGATGGCATACAAGTGACTGCATTAACTCAAAATGCTGAGCAAGTCACGATTCAGGCAAAACGTGGCGAAGAAGAACTTAAATTCACTTCAAAGTTACTGATCGCTGCCGATGGTCGTGATTCGTTATGCCGTCAGGCGCTCGGTGTGGGTGTTGATGAGCATGATTATGATCAGGTTGCGATTGTCACCACGGTACAAACCTCTAAACCACATCAACACGTCGGTTTTGAGCGTTTTAGTCCTTTAGGTCCATTGGCATTATTGCCTTTACCAGGTGAATATCGCCGTTCTGTAGTCTGGCCTGTGAAAAAAGGCACAGAGCATGAGTGGTTGGGTGAGGAAAATGATCAGCATTTCCTTGATGCCTTACAGCAAACCTATGGTGATCGAGCAGGATGTTTTGAGAAAACAGGCAAGCGTTTCTGCTATCCGTTATCGCAAGTGCTTGCCCACCAACAAGCGGTGGGTCGTGTGGTGATTATGGGCAATGCTGCACATACCTTACATCCTGTCGCAGGGCAAGGTTTTAACCTGTGTCTGCGTGATGCCGATGTGTTGTTGCGTTTTATCCGCCATCAGCTTGAAGTGTCCGACGATATTGGTGATGCAGAGATGCTCAAAGCCTATGAGCAATCCCGTTTGAAAGATCAGCAACGCGTGATCAAGTTCTGTGACAGTGTTGTGCGTGGTTTTAGTAACAATAACCCTGTACTGAAAGTTTTGCGTAATGCAGGTCTGATTGCATTTGATGTGATTCCAGGGGTGAAACCTTTGGTGGCCAGTTATGCAATGGGGTTAAAAGCATGAGTCAATATGATGTCGTGATTATTGGTGGCGGCTTGGTGGGTGGCTTAACAGCTTTGCTTTTGGCGCAAGGCGGCGTACAGGCGACAGTCCTTGATGCAGCACCCATTTTAGATGCAGACAGAGTTTTAGCTGAGCCGAATCCACGTGTTTTAGCACTAAGCCATGCCACCATGCATTTGTTGCAAAAAGTTGGTGTGTGGGAATTATTGGCTCGGCATATGCCTTATACGGGTATGCAGGTTTGGAATCAAAATGGTTATGGCGAAATTAGTTTTGGTCAGACCAGCGCAAGTTTTCCAATTGCTGAGCAGTGGCTCGGCTCAATGGTCGAACCGAGTGTCTTGAATCTTGCGATTCAGCAAAAAATGCAGCAACAGATTCAGGATTATCGGACTCAAGTTCGAGTGGCAGATCTACAACAGCTTCCCCAAGGTTGGCAAATCACTTTGGCAGATGGTGAGATGTTGCAAGCCAAGCTGGTGATTGGGGCAGATGGTGCGAATTCATTTGTCCGTGACCAAGCCATGATCGGGTTGGATATTTTAGATTACCATCAAGCTGCAATCAGCTGTGCGATTAAGACCACACAGCCACATGAGTATGTCGCACGTCAGATTTTCTTGCCGACAGGCCCATTGGCGTATTTACCAATGTGCAGTCTGAAACCTGAAGAGCAGGGTGACTGGCAGTCGATTGTTTGGACTTTGCCTGATGATTATGCTGAAGAATATCAAAAACTTGATGATGCAGCCTTTATGCAATTGCTCAATCAAGCCAGTTTGCATATGTTGGGTGAAGTCGTTGAGGTCACACCGCGCGCAAGTTTTCCACTCAAAGCACGTTCGGCTGAACATTATGTCAAAGCAGGTCTGGCTTTGATCGGCGATGCTGCCCATGTGATTCATCCGTTGGCAGGGCAAGGGGTCAATATTGGCTGTTTAGATGCTGCTGTACTCTGTGATGTACTCCTTCATGATTTGTCCCGTAGTGTCTGGGCACATGAGCAAACACTACGTCGTTATGCCCACTTACGCAAAGGACAAAATGAAGCCATGATGCATAGCATGTCTGCAATTGGCTGGCTTGAAAGCGCTCAGTTAACACCTTTGGTTTGGGCAAGAAACTGGGGTTTAAAACAAGTTCAAAAACATGAATTTGTAAAAGATTTATTTATGCAGCAAGCCAGTGGATTGGGGGCATTAAAATCGACCCGTTATGCAGTTTTGTGACTGGCCGATGTTTTTTTGTCTAAAAACTGAGAATTTTTTAATTTACCCTCTTTGCGATTGCAAAATAGATTGATACATTTCTCCCTAATCGTTAAATGCTGCAATGACAGTTTACGCAGAGCATAATTGGGGGAGTTAGTCATGATGGATGAAATGAATAATTACGACGATGCAGATGATGCTATTGTCGATGATGATGAAGCAAAAGCCGCAGAGAAAGGCGCAAGTAATGCCGATGAAAATGTCAGTGATGTTGATCTTGCTGAAGCTGAAACCTTGACGGTAACGGCGAAACAAAAGCAACGCCAAGCACTAGAAGATGAAATCGCTGCATTCCTTGCGCGTGGTGGAAAAATCACAGAAGTTCCACCAGATGAAACGGCTGAGGACTAAAGCAAATTAAAAAAAGCACTAGTTGATCTAGTGCTTTTTTATTGGGCAATCCATCATAATCATTTTATCAATAAGAATAATATGGATGTGCCATGAGTCTAACGATACATACTTTTTATGAAACAGTCACTTTCCAAGATTGGATTGCTGTTTTGGCGGCAGCGCTCGGTTGTGGCTTACTGATGGGGTTAGAGCGTGAGCGACATCAATCTAAAGAGCACAAGCAAGCCACTGCTGCTCCATAAATATCAAAAGAAGAATCTCAATGGAGTTTCTTCTTATTTTCGCCATTTTTTATCAGGTACAAAGAGTGGTCTTTATAAATTGCAGCAATGGTGGAGGCTGCAAGATGAAAGTTTGTACTCAGAAATTCAAATGTTCTTGTGCTATGTGTATCATCAAACTCGATTGGTCTTGATGATTTAGATGTACCTGTTTTCCTGTGCTTGAGTTAATTCTAAAGCACGCTGATAGGCAATTTTCTTTTTCATTCCTGTCAGATCAGCCACAATTTGTGCAGCGGCTTTGACTGAAACGTCTTGTAGCAAGCGATTCAGCCATTCATCAAGTTTGGCTTGGCTTAAATCTTTTTCAGTCGCGGCTCCACCAATCACCAGTACAATTTCACCTTTTTGCTGGTTATGATCGCGTTCAATAAATTCAACCAATTCACCCAGCGTCATTTTCTTAATGGTTTCAAAAGTCTTGGTAATTTCGCGAGCAAACCCAATCGCACGTTCTGCACCAAATACATCTCTCATGTCTTTAACGCATTCTAAAATACGATGTGGTGCTTCATAAAAAATAAGTGTCTGTGTTTCATCTTTGAGTTTTTCAAGCTGAATCAAACGCTGTGAAGACTTAGAGGGTAAAAAACCTTCAAAGCTAAAACGGTCACTTGGTAAACCCACTGCACTAAGCGCTGCAATTGCTGCGCAAGCTCCAGGCACAGGCGTTACACGGATACCGTGTTCTTGAGCAGCACGAACCAATTTAAAACCTGGATCGCTAATCAGTGGCGTTCCTGCATCGCTAATCAGCGCAAGATTTTCACCATTTTTTAGTTTTTCAATGAGTTGATGAATTTTATTGGCTTCGTTATGATCATGACAGGCAGTAAGCGGTGTCTCAATATTAAAATGTTTGAGCAATTGTGCCGATTGGCGAGTATCTTCAGCAGCAATCAGGCTGACTGACTTTAGAACTTGAATTGCACGAAAGGTCATGTCATCTAAGTGTCCAATTGGGGTAGCAACAACAAATAACTGAGCACTCATTTCATTCTCCAACAGGCAATCAATTAAAGCGTCTAGTGTACCTGATTTTCATGCAATCTGAGTCACTGTGCTAGGTCGAGTCGAGTATGTCGTATGAAAAATAGTAATGCTTTGGGGATTTGGGCAGAGCAACAAGCGGCTACACATCTCATCATGGCTGGCTTTCAAATCTTGGCAAGTAATTACTGCTGCCGCTATGGTGAATTGGATTTGATTGCGGTCAAGCAGGATACAGTGATTTTTGTTGAAGTTAAGGCACGTGCTTCAGATCGTTTTGGTTGTGCTGCTGAAAGTGTGATTGAAGCCAAACAGCGTAAATTAATTCGTACAGCGATGTATTTCTTACAACAGCATGAGTTTTATCAGCAATTTTCCTGTCGTTTTGATGTGATTTGTATCCAAGTACATCAACAAATTGCAAAAATGCTACAGCAAGATTTTTCTCAGCTCACTTATGATTTGGACTGGATTGAAGGTGCATTTACTTTGGATTGAGAGTTCTTTAAGCTGTATCGAGATTGTGAAGCAGATTATTGAAATATAGAAGAAAATAGCAACGAAGGAGTTTTTCTGAGTGTCTAAGCGTATTGTATTGGCATTGTTGTGTGCTGCAAGTTTATCAGGTTGTGCAAGTTTTATTTCAGGGGGAACAGGTACAACGCCTGTGGGAACCGAAAGTGGTGCGCGTTCTTTAGGTCAAATTGTAATTGATAAATCAATTGAGCGTACTGCACTGATTAATCTTTATAAATTAGATTCTCGTTTTCGACAGTCACGTGTCAATATCAAGAGTTTCCATAGCAGTGTTTTGCTGACAGGTGAGGTGCCCGATGCACATTTGAGACAGCTTGCTGAGGACAATGTCAGAGCTATGAGCGATGTCAAATCCGTGCATAATTATATTACTGTAGGCGATCAAATTAGCTATGCCACAATTATGCAAGACGCAACTGTGACAGCAAATACACGTGGGTTAATTGCTAAATCTCCCGTTATTTCAGATAGTAAGGTCTTGGTTCATACTGAAGGTGGCGTGCTTTATGTCATGGGGCGTTTAAATAATGGCGAAATTGCTGATTTAAATGGCGTATTATCTCGTGTAGGAGATGTGACCAAAATTGTGACATTAATTGATAATATTGACCCATCCAATCCAACACCAACGGTGCAGACACCTGTTGCAGTAGATTCAAACACAGTTTCTCCTTCCACAGCGACAGCAACACCTTATACAGACCAATAGTTGATTTATGTTTCGTAATACTCAACCCCATGAAATATTGCAACGTATCATCAGCCAGAGTAAGCAAAAACTGGCTGATTTTCGTTTTTATGATATTGCCAGTCAAACGCTGAATCGTTGCACATCACGTAAAAGTTTTGAATTGAATTCCCATGTAGCGTATGGGTTAAAAGCGCGCCAGCGCTTGGATGTTTATCGGAGTAAATCTCCGAGATCAAGTCGCCCCCTCGTGGTTTTTGTGCATGGTGGTTCTTGGGCGCATGGCAGTAAAGAAGATTATGTTTTTTTGGCAGAAAGCTTTACTAAAGAAGGCTTTGATGTGGTGATCTTAAATTATCATCTCGCGCCTGAATACATTTTTCCAAGTTATATTGATGATTTGATTTTGGCACTTAATTATTTGCATGAACAGCAGACTGATCTGAAAATTTCAACAAATAACTTAGTGTTAATCGGTCACTCAGCAGGCAGTTTTAATGTGATGTCTGCGTTGTATTCACCACAACCTTATGATTTGGCTTGTCGATCAGGGATTCGTGCTGTCGTTGGAATAGCAGGACCATATCATTTTGATTATAAAGGTGATCAGTATGCAGAACCTGCCTTTAATATCCAAGTCCCTTATCAAGAGGTAATGCCATACTATTTTGTGGAACCAAACTCAATTCGCCACATTTTATTATTGGCTGAGGCTGATAATTTGGTGAGTGATTATAATACTTATGACATGCATCGCCGTTTAAATGAAGTCGGCAATCATAGTGAGGTTTTTGTGATTCCACGGACGGGACATATCACGATTATTGCCACATTATCAAGCTGGTTTAGTCGCTATTTTCAGACCAAAGCGGTGATCTTAAAGCAACTGAACCAACTCTTCCCACCAAACTAATTAAAGTGCTTGCCCTTGGGTAATATGCATAATCATACGGTGAGCAATACTGCCTTCATGTGGAATCTCAGGAAGCTCCTCAAAATGGAAAAATTGAGCATCCTGAATTTCTTCTTCTTGGAGTTGAATTTCGCCACTGTCATATTCGGCATGAAAGGCCAACATGAGGTTACTTGGAAATGGCCAAGGCTGACTCGATAAGTAACGGACATTTTTGACTGTTACGCCCACTTCTTCCAAAGTCTCGCGGGCAACAGCTTGCTCTAAGGTCTCACCGACCTCAACAAAACCTGCAATTAAACCGTACATGGTCTTTTGGCGAACTGATTTCGCGAGTAGAAGTTGGTCAGCGCCTTTGGTAATAATAGTGATGACACACGGTTGAATACGTGGGTATTGATGATAACCACAAGCAGGGCAGACCATACAGTATTCAGTTGCATGCGCATGGGTTTTTTCGCCACAGTGGCTACAGAAACGATGATTTCTGCGCCATTCAAGCAGTTGCATGGCACGGCTTGCCTGTTCAAATTCATGTGTTGACCACTGGGTAATCAACTGACGAATTGGAATAAGTTGTAAACCTTCAGGAATCGTCTCATCTTCTTTTAAATCTCGGGCAATCACTTGATCACCCGAGCGAAATATTAAATCACTTGCCAATTTCTCAACTTTTGGAAGCTGTAGATTTTGGTCGACTAACAACTGTTGGTTTTGAAAGATATATGCAAGTGATAATTTTGACATTAGGCTACACTTTTTAATTTTTGGCTACTATGAAAGGCAACATCAAACATCCGATACATGATTGGATGATGTTGATGTAATGTTTCAATCAACATATCCGCACTGGCACAGACATCCAAAATACGTTGAATCTCTGTGGTTTCGAGCGCTTTATTTGCTTCAACCTGTTCTTCAATAAACTCAGCACAATTGATAAATGCTTGATAAAGAGGATCATACTGCAATAAGAATAAAACTGCGCCTGCAATTTCTCTAAATTGGCTCGCAAGATTTTCAAGCAGTGTATTTTCATGGGACTGCGCATAAGCAATCATGCTTTGACTTGAAAGATCAACCAAAGCTTTAAGTTCATGTACCAAGACTTTGTAGGCATTATCGAGGCGATCAAGTGCAATATTGGCATTGTTGACTGGATATTGCAGCAGATTTGAACGGTATTGACGAATCAGTAAACCTAAGTCATTTAACGCTGTCAATAAACTATTCATGAGTGCCTGAGTAAACTGCTCGTTTTGGAAATCTTGAGCGCTATTGAGCTGTTTGAGCTGATCAGCAAGTTGCTGACTAATATCAGATTGGTTCAAAACAGTCAGCGTATGGCAGACATTGACCAATTGCTGCTTGATTTCTGAGGTACGTTCTTCAGTAAAAGTCGTGTAATTAAATTCGATATCTTTACGCAAGATCGTAATGTCATCGCTTAATAGATCACAAACGGTTTGAATGGTTTCCTGATCTGGGCCAAAGAGCTGTTTACGATAGAGATAGAGCTCTGAATCAGACAAAATTTCATCACCAACATTGAGCTGTTGACGTAAATAGTCTGAGTGATGGTTATCTTGAGTAATACATAGCGATAAAATATCAGAGAGATCTTCAAGTGATGCACTGAAACTCAATGGTTGTTTTAAAAACGCCGCCATTTGTGTTTCAAGATTAATTAAAATGCGTAAACGAGGCTCAGTAACTAGGCTGTTTTGAAGATGCTCAAAGACAATAGAAACTAAATTCCAGTAGAGTTCACTCTGCGTTTTTTCAGATAAACCTGCGATATAAGCACCTACAAGTTTAAATCCTTCAAAATCAATTCTTTGAATTTTTTGTTGAATCAATTTAAATAAACACAGTTTATATAATCGGTGGATATGCTCACTTTTTTCTAAAGCAGGCTGTGGATGTAGATTAAATTGAGCAGATGAAGTCTGTAGAAGTTGTTCAACTTGGTTACCTTCACGCGTCAATGGTTTATTGAGTGAGATTTCAAGTTGATTGAGACTTTGTAGCAGAAATTGAGGAATGTTCAGTTCTTTTACACAGCTAAATTCGATATAACACTTTAATGTGGTAATCCCTTCGCTGAGATGCTGAATATCACTGGTAATAATCTGTTGTGGATTGCTCATGATTTTACGCATGAGTTCAGCACTATATTGAGCAATTTTGGCAATATCAGGTTGATCGATCAGCAATAAAATTTGCGAACATTGTTCAAGCTGTAACAACGCATCATCAATTCCAAACGGGAGTTGCTGCTCTTCAACCAATGTTGCGACCGCAGACTCAACAAGTTTAATTGAATTGTCAACCTCATTTTTTATAATTAATAACGCGGTTGGATCAAAATGAATCGAGGTTTGGTAAGACATAAATCTGCACCTGTCCTTTAATTATGCTGTGTCTTGTCGCAGTGAGAATTTAAGCCACTGATGCTATTTACAATAATATAACTAAAATCAGTGGCGGTAAAAGAGCTTCCCTTCATGAAAACTGTAATTTATTTGGCAAACAAACAGGGTTCCCCATTTTTTTCCTGATATTGTTTGACCCAGTTCTCATGTGCTTCATTTTCTTCCGCGGAAGGTAAAATCACAGGAAGCGTAACATCGAATTGTACCCGACGAATAGAGGTATCATTTTGTTGATCATTTTGTGATAGGGCATCCATGTCAAAACTGACTTGCCCACCTGTCATGGCTAAATAAACATCTGATAAAATCTCGGCATCAAGTAATGCACCGTGGAAAGTACGGTCTCGTGCAGGGATTTCATAACGTCGCACTAAGGCGTCTAAAGAATTTTTTTGACCAGGGTGTTTACTTTTTGCCAGAGCAAGGGTGTCGATGACGCTACAGACATCAGATAAAGCACCGAGTCCAACACGTTGGAACTCCATATTGAGGAAGTTCATATCGAAGCTTGCATTATGTGCAATAATTTCCCCACCTTTGAGATAGTCAAACAGCACTTGTGCAATTTCGGCATATTTCGGCTTATCTGTTAAAAACTCATCGGTGATACCGTGGACTTGTACCGAATCACCTACAGGTTTTTCAGGGTTGATATAAATATGAATTGAACTGCCTGTCAGTTTACGATTGATCATCTCAATCGCACCAACTTCAATGATTCGATCGCCGTCCTGATAATAAAAACCAGTGGTTTCTGTATCGAGAATCAGTTGTCTTTGTCCATGCTGTTCCAGTGTAGCAGGCGTAATTTTAATCTGTGGATGTACTGAAGAAGGCGCAGAATTTGGCGCTGGCTTTTCAGATTCACTTTCTATGTTCTCAATGCTATCTGTCTGTTCATCATCTGCATCGAAATCTAAACCGAAGGGGTCATCGAGCAGCCAGTCACTGCTCTTTGCTTGGGGCTTTTTTATATCTTGCATAGGAGAATTTTTAAGTTGCGCCTGTATTTGATCTGCACCACGATTGGCCAGTTGATCTGCTTTTTCATTGCCAGCATGTCCAGCATGTCCTTTAATCCAGTTCCACTCAATTTCACGACCTTGGCAAACTTGATCTAGTTTTTGCCATAAATCTGGATTTTTGACTCCTTTCCAGTCTTTCTTTTTCCAGCCATGAATCCATTCGGTAATGCCTTGTTTGACATAGTTAGAGTCAGTCCAAATAATCAGCTTGGCTGTGTGTGGGCAAAATAAAATCCCTTCAATGGCAGCAGTCAGCTCCATGCGATTATTGGTGGTGTTGGGTTCTCCGCCACAAAGTTCGTGTTTGGCATTTTCTGTGAGAATATATGCCCCCCAACCACCTAAACCGGGATTACCACGGCAGGCGCCGTCGACGTAAAGTGTGATTGTGTCTGACATGATACAAAACCCAAACTCAGTAAAGTGTAAAAGTACAGTATTCTAACCCGCAAAATAGTCATATTCAGTAATGGCTGAGCATTTTTTAATTTCTTGTAACATTTATATGAAGATCAGCGTAGCATAAAGCCTTGTGCGATCAACATGCTTACATAAAATGGCAATGTGAATATTGCAAGTCTCGCGATTTTGTTTGGAACCGTATATGTTTAAACCTACCACAGCATTGTGGCAAATTTCTGCACCGCAATTTGTTAAACTTTCTCTTTTAAGTTCTACACTTGCAGCAATCGCATTGAGCACAGGATGTAGCTCTGCCACCACAACAACACAGCCAGGCAAATCCAAACAAGTCGGTTCTGACTATCTCGATGCTGATTCTTTAGACTCCCTAGAAGATTTGCTTTCTGCAACAGATATGAGCGCAGTGGAAGGAGATCGCCTACAAGTCTTAAAACATGGTGATGTCTGGAAACGTATGACTGTGGGTTTCAAAATGGATGAAAGCCATTGGGATCCAAGAATTGAGGCGCAGAGGAGTTGGTTTGTATCACGTCAGCCTTACTTAGATCGCATGAGTGCGCGTGCCAGTCGTTATTTATATCATACGGTTAAAGAGGCTGAGCGCCGTGGTATGCCAACAGAGTTGGCATTGTTACCTGTGATTGAAAGCTCGTATGACCCTGCTGCGACCAGTTCCGCATCTGCCGCAGGTTTATGGCAGTTTATTCCAAGTACAGGACGTATTTACGGTTTACAGCAAAGCGGTACCTATGATGCGCGTCGTGATGTGGTTGAGTCGACTCGTGCGGCTTATGAGTTTTTAGGAAGCTTATATAATCAATTTGGTTCTTGGGAGTTGGCACTGGCTGCTTATAATGCGGGGCCAGGTCGTGTACAACAGGCAATTAACCGCAATCAGGCACTGGGTTTGCCAACGGATTATTGGTCATTGAAATTGCCACAAGAAACCATGAACTATGTTCCTCGTTTCTTGGCTGTGGCACAAATTGTCAAAAATCCACGTGCCTATGGTGTCAATTTACCACCGATTGCTAACCGTCCTCACTTTAGAGAAGTGCAGGTGGCATCGGGTGTATCTTTGAGTGATATTGCCAATACAGTTGGTTTAACTCGAGCGGAACTATACGCGCTCAATCCAGGATATCGAGGAGATGCCATTGATCCTGCAAGTCCTGGACGTATTTTGATTCCATCTGATATTAGCCCTGTGGTGGATAAGCGCTTATTGGCATTAAAATCAAGCACAGGTTCAGGTGGTTTCTGGGCCAGTAATACAACGACTAAACCTGTGAATAATGATCAGGTTTTAACGCCTGTTCATTCAGCACCGCCTGTTATTCAGACCATTGGTAGTGCTGCAGCAATTAGTCAACCGAGTCGGAATATGGCTTCAGTGACAACACGCCAACCGACCACCACTGTCGCGAATTCTCAACGTAAACAAACTCCACAAAATGCAGGTGATCTTGCAATCTTTGCAAGCAATGCCGATGTTCCAAGTGCGCCACGTATTCCTGTGGCAGTCACAACAGCGAGTAATGTCAAAACGCCAATTTCGACAGAACCACCGATTTCAACACAAGAAAAAGCACAGATTCAGGCAGAAATTAAGGCTGAAGACCAAAAGAGTCAAACAGTTGCTAAAGTGTTACAGCCAGAAGCAAACAAGACTGAAAAACAGCAAGTGGTTGATGAAATCAAAGCGATTGCGCCTGCAGGTACCGAAATTGTCGATCCTTACGATGGTAAAATTAAACTGACGGCTATTCAGACCAGTTTATCGGTTGCAGAAAAGCAAGGTAAGGAAGTCAGCAAGAGCTTTGCTTATCCGAAACAGGTCGTAGATACAGTGTCTCCTGATTCAGATGATGCGAAACGTAATCAAGGCAAAAATGTTGTTAAGACGGACACAGATGTTGTCGTGGTTGCACCAACAGGTAAGAAAAGTAACTATAAGGTCGTTGCGGGCGATACCTTAGCAATCATTGCCATGAAAAATGGGGTATCTTGGCGAGATATTGCCAAATGGAACCAGATTGACCCAGAAGCGCCATTATTTGTTGGGACAGTATTATATTTATATGATGCAAAACCACCACAACCAAGCACAAATACAACAGCGAAAACAACGCACCCTGATACTTATATCGTAAAAGCCAATGACAGTTTATCTGCAATTGCTGATCAGTTTGATATTAGCCTGAAAGATTTAGCGGATTGGAATAACCTGTCTGTATCGGGTAATTTAATGGTGGGTCAGAAGTTAATTCTTAAGCAGCCAGTAGAAAAGAAAACAGTTGATACAACAGCTTCACGTAATAAAGCTACGAAAGTTAAAACAAAAGTTTATAGTGTGAAGCGTGGTGAATATCTCAAGGTGATTGCAGATCGCTATGGTTTATCAGTGCAAGAACTGGCAGATTTAACGCCAAATTTGAATAGCAGTAGTGCATTGATGGCTGGACAAAAGATTAATGTTCCTTTGCATGAGATGGCTACATCTGAAATTGACCAACCAACAGTAACCACAGATAGTAAAGCTGTAAAAACAGATAGTTATAAAGTACAAAGTGGTGAAACACTCGGTATTATTGCAACGAAAGCCAAAATGTCGGTGAGTGATTTGGCTGAGCTGAATCAAATTAAATTGGATGCTCCAATTTTTGTTGGTCAGGTTTTAAAGGTTCCTGTGGGTTCAATCAAAGCGGTCACAGTTACATCTACAGTGAGCACGAAAACTCCTGAATATCATGTTGTTAAACGTGGTGAATCGATTGCTTCTCTCTCTGTGAAATATAATATTTCACAAGATCGTTTAATTGAAATCAACAAGTTGGGTAAAGCGCCAAGTATTCATCCTGGACAACGGATCAATTTAAGTGATGATGAGCAGCCTGTAGTTGCTACGACACCAGACAGCTATATTGCAAAAGCGGGTGATAGTGTTGCCAGTGTTGCGAAAAAGTTTAATTTGCAAAGCCGATATTTGGCAGAACTCAATGATTTATCCAGTACAAGTAAACTCCATGCAGGGCAAAAGCTGCGTCTAGTTGGTGATATTGCAGATAAATCGGAAGATAGCCAGAATACGCCAAGTCGCTATACGGTGAAAAAAGGGGATACCTTAGCCAGTATTGCTAAAAAATATCATTTACAAATGAGTTATTTAAGCGATTTAAATAATTTAAGTGGTGGTAAAGTGCATGCAGGACAGCAACTCCAGTTAACTGGTGATCTTCCTAAAAAAGTAGAGAGTAAAGCAGCCAGTGCGGATACGTTCAAAACCAAATCAAGCCATTCGAACAATACTGAAAGTTATGCAGTAAAATCAGGTGAGTCTTTGAATGCCATTGCTAGTCGTTATGGTTTAAGCACGAAAGATTTGGCTGACATGAATGATATGAGTGCAAAAGCAGGCTTGCGTCGTGGTCAAACGATTGTCGTCCCTAAGTTGACGACAACGTATAAAGTGAAATCGGGTGATTCACTGATTCGTATTGCCAATAAATACAATATGGATGTGAAGCAACTGGCACAAATGAACGACCTAGAACCAAATGCTTCGCTGCGTTTAGGTTCAACTTTAAAAGTGCCAAATTCATAAAGCATTTTTGAAAAAATCCCTCAGTTGAGGGATTTTTTATGCGTATGATTAAAATCGTGATGTTGTCATTAAAATAAAGGTTGAAATTGCGTGAAATTTGCCTATTGGGGAAGTCTGTTACTTTTATTAAGTTCAAATTTGCAGGCTCAGCTACAGACGACAAACTATATTGCTATTCGGACACAGCCCTTATATAGCCATGCGTCCAATATGCCTTATGCCAATCCGAATGCACCCAAAGGCGGTTATCTGATTCGTCCAAGCAATGGCACATTTGATAATTTAAATAGCATGAATGGTAAGGGCAGTGAAACCGATGGTGTGAACTATCTATTTGATAGTTTAATGTCGAGTTCACTGGATGAACCTGGGGTGATGTATCCGCTTTTGGCTGAAAAAGTGACCTTTGACCCTAAGCATACCCAGTTTGTGATTTTTCAGCTGAATCCCAAAGCTCGTTTTAGCAATGGTCAGCCTGTCACGGCTCAAGATGTGAAATACAGTTTTGACACCTTCCAGACCAAATCTAATCCCGGTTTGCAAATGTATTTGGCAGATTTGGAAAAAACCGAAGTGCTATCCAAATATCAGGTGAAGTGTACCTTTAAATCTAAAAATAATCCTGAAATGCCTTCAATTCTGGCTAGTCTACCGATTTATTCACAAATGGACTGGAAGCATAAAGACTTTACCCGAGTTAG
This sequence comes from Acinetobacter brisouii, assembly GCF_008993995.1. Classification (GTDB taxonomy): domain Bacteria; phylum Pseudomonadota; class Gammaproteobacteria; order Pseudomonadales; family Moraxellaceae; genus Acinetobacter; species Acinetobacter brisouii_A. The sequence goes on along the minus strand of NZ_BKNN01000032.1, from coordinate 5,756 downwards.
TTTAGATCCAATTTTAGGGTCAGGGCCTTATACCATTGCTCGGATTGATCCAGGTCGAAGCATTACCTATCAGCGTAATCCCAATTACTGGGCTAAAGACTTAGCGGTGAATCGTGGACGCTATAATTTTAATCAGCTCAAGTACATTTACTACCGTAATCTGGATATTGCTTTTGAAGGCTTTAAGTCAGGGCAATACACCTTGCATGAAGAATTTACAGCACGTAAATGGGTGACACAATATAACTTTCCTGCTGTTAAAGCTGGCTTGGTGGTGAAATACCGTTTTCAGCACCATAACCCGATTACGGCACAAAGTTTCATGTTCAATACGCGACGTACGCCGCTCAATGACATTCGCTTTCGTCAGGCTCTCACCTATGCGTATGATTTTGAATGGCAAAATAAAGCCTTGTTTTATGGGCAATATCAACGCTTACAAAGTTATTTTGCCAACAGTGAACTGGCCGCGACAGGGCGACCAAGCGCGGCAGAACTGGCCATTTTAAAGCCGTGGTTGCCTAAGCTTGATCCCGTGATGCGTCAAGGTGTGCTGACAAACTGGAAATATTCAGTTTCAGATGCCAGTGGTTTTAACCGTAATAATTTACTGATAGCACGACAGTTACTCCTCAAAGCAGGCTATCGCTTTCAAAATCAGCAATTATTGGATTTAAAAGGTCGACCGATTCGTCTTGAGTTTTTGATTCATCAGGATGGTTTACAACGTACCTTGATGCCTTTTGTGAGGAATCTCAAAAAATTAGGCATTAGCGTGAGTATTCGTCAGGTGGATGTGCCACAGTATTTGGAGCGGATGCGCCGTTATGATTATGACCTGACCACAGGGGGCATTCCGCAAGGTTTGACGCCAGGCAATGAACAATTCCAAATGTGGGGCAGTGCCGCAGCCGATCAGGTTGGGAATTATAATTATTCAGGTATTCAAAATCCTGCGATTGATGCAACGATTCAACATTTGGTACAAGCGCCTAATCGTCCGCAATTGGTGCTGTATACGCATGTACTCGATCGCTTGTTGCGCGCAGGTTATTATCAGATTTTGACCTATGGTAAAGGTGAAAACTGGTACGCCTACTGGAATATGTATCGCCAGCCAAGCGTTAAGCCACAACTCTCTGCGGGAATTGATTATTGGTGGGCTGACCCGAAGCAAACCCAAAAGATCGCCCACTATTTGCGTCAGCACTAAAACAATAAGGAGTGCAGATGGGAACCTATATTTTAAAGCGGTTATTACTGATTATTCCGACATTATTTTGTATTTTGCTGATCAATTTTGTGGTGATTCAGATTGCCCCGGGTGGGCCTGTTGAGCAAGCCATTCAACAAGCTGAAAGTTTTCAGGGAGTCAATAAAACGGTTGCTGGCGCAGAAACCCTTGCCAATGCCGATACCCATTATCAAGGGGCACGCGGTTTAAGCCCTGAAATGGTGGAGCAGATTAAGGCACAATATGGTTTTGATCAGCCTGCCTATATCCGTTTCTTTAAAATGCTCAAAGGTTATGCCAGTTTTGATTTTGGAACGAGTTTTTTTAAAGATAAACCCGTGACGACGCTATTGTGGGAGCGTATGCCTGTCACAGTTTCTTTGGGGTTATGGAGCACCTTGCTGATTTATCTGATCTCGATTCCCTTAGGCATACAAAAAGCCAAACGGCATGGCATGTTGTTCGATAAAACCACATCGCTATTGCTCGCGGTGGGTTATGCTGTGCCGACCTTTGTATTTGCGATTTTACTGATTGTATTTTTTGCAGGTGGTAGCTATTGGCAATGGTTTCCACTACAGGGCTTGGTCTCCGATAACTTTGCCCAACTGAGCTTTCTTGGCAAGATTCGCGATTATTTCTGGCATATGGCTTTACCGTTATTGACCATGGTACTCGGTGGTTTTGCCAGTCTGACCTATCTCACCAAATATTCCTTTATGGAAGAAATGGGGAAACAGTATGTCTTGGCAGCACAGGCCAAGGGGCTGAGTGAAAATCGGGTGCTGTACGGGCATATTTTTCGGAATGCGATGTTGATTGTGATTGCAGGTTTGCCTGAAGCTTTGGTCGGCATGTTTTTTGTCGGGAACTTTTTTATCGAAATTATTTTTAATCTCGATGGCATTGGTCTGTTGGGTTTTGAAGCAATTAGCCAGCGTGATTATCCTGTGATTTTTGGAACCTTATTTGTATTTACCTTGCTTGGTTTGGTGCTGCGTTTGATGAGTGATGTGCTGTATCAAGTGATTGACCCTCGAATTAATTTTGATGCTCGGGGGATGTAATCATGTCACCGATGTTGCAACAAGGCATTCAACGCTTTAAACACAATCGACTTGGCTTTTTTTGTCTGATTGTCTTTCTGATTATTTTTGTTTTATCTAGTGCAGTCGAGCTGATTGCCAATGATAAACCGCTGTTGGTGCGTTATCAGCAGCATTTTTATTTTCCTGTAATCAAAAGCTACCCTGAAACCACCTTTGGTGGGGTATTTGAAACCGAAGCGGATTATCGTGATCCCGCTGTCCAGCACATGATTGATGCACAGGGCTGGCAAATCTGGCCGATTGTGCATTATTCCTATCAAACGCCGAACTTGGAATTGGCTGTACCTGTGCCGTCACCACCAACCACAGAAAACTGGTTGGGAACCGATGATCAGGGGCGTGATGTATTTGCCCGAGTGCTCTATGGTCTGCGGGTGTCTTTGCTGTTTGGGTTTGCATTGACGTTCTTTTCTGCGTTGATTGGTATTTTGGTCGGGGCGATTCAAGGCTATTACGGTGGCTGGGTGGATTTATTTGGGCAGCGCATTTTAGAAGTCTGGGGTGGCTTGCCGATGCTGTTCATGGTGATGATCTTGGTGAGTATGTTTACCCCGAACGTGTACTGGTTATTCCTGATCATGCTGATTTTTGGCTGGCCAACCTTGGTGGGCTTGGTGCGGGCTGAATTTTTACGCGCACGACATCTCGATTATGTCCGTGCTGCACGTGCTTTGGGTGTGCGAGATGGTCGAATTATTTTATGGCACATTTTGCCTAATGCTCTCAGTTCAAGTTTGTCACAGCTTCCATTTATGTTGACTGCGAATATTACCGCACTGACTGCACTGGATTTTTTAGGTTATGGCTTACCGCCCGATGCGGCATCCCTCGGAGAGTTATTGCTACAGGGGAAAAATAATTTGAATGCGCCGTGGCTTGCGCTTTCAGGTTTTGTCAGTCTGGCATTGGTTTTATCGTTACTGATTTATATTGGCGAGGCAGCGCGTGATGCATTTGACCCAAGACGTAACTAAATCTCCAATTCTTCAGATTGAACACCTGTCGATTTTAAATTCTCAGCAACAACCGTTGTTGCAAGATTTTCATTTAACCCTGCATGCAGGACAGACGGTTGCTTTGGTAGGCGAAAGTGGTTCAGGAAAATCGATCAGCAGCTTGGCGATTTTGGGCTTGTTGCCGCATCATTTGCAGGTGACAGGACAGATTCAGTTGCATGGGCAAAATGTTTTGCAGATGTCACAGATACAATTGCGTGCGCTGCGTGGACATCAAGTTGCCATGATTTTTCAGGAACCGATGACGGCTTTGAACCCCTTGCATCGGGTTGAAAAATTAATTGGTGAAAGTCTGCTGTTACAGGGTTTGTCTAAACAGCAAGTTCGGCAGCGTGTGATTGAATTACTGGTCGATGTCGGCATGCCTGAGCCTAAACAAAAACTCAAACGCTATCCACATGAACTTTCAGGTGGGCAAAGGCAACGGGTGATGATTGCCATGGCACTGGCTTTAGAGCCTGAAATTTTAATTGCTGATGAGCCGACCACGGCACTTGATGTTTTATTGCAGGCGCAAGTGTTACAACTACTGAAACAGCTCCAAAGCAAACGTCAAATGGCGATGATTTTAATCAGTCATGATTTGGGCTTAGTGCGTCGTTATGCCGATGACATTGTGGTGCTGAATCAAGGCAAGATTGAGGAAACAGGTTCTGTACAGCAAATATTTGAATCTCCACAGACTGCATATACCCGAGAATTACTGGATCATGATTTTGGTCAGGCTTTGCTAGCGCCAAACAGTTCACTTCTGCTTGAATTAAAACAGTTAGGCGTACGTTTCCCGATTAAGCAAGGTTTATTGAATCGAATCAAAGATTATGTGGTTGCAGTTGAACCTTTAGATTTGTCTTTGGCAGAAGGTGAGTCAATCGGGATTGTGGGCGAGAGTGGTTCAGGTAAAACCTCGTTGGCGCTGGCGATTGCACGTTTAGTTGCAAGTGATGGGGAAATTGTACTGTTGGGGCAAGACCTGAATCGTTGCAATGAAAGCTTGTTGCGTCCATTACGCCGTAATTTTCAAATGGTGTTTCAAGATCCGTATAGCAGCTTGAATCCTCGCATGAACGTTGCACAACTGATTGCTGAAGGTCTGAGTGTGTTCAATATGTCTGAAATAGACATGCAGCAGAGGATTGAACAGGCATTACAGCAAGTCGAATTACCTGTCAGTTTTAAATTACGTTATCCGCATCAGCTTTCTGGAGGTCAGCGTCAGCGTGTGGCTTTGGCACGGGCACTGGTGTTACAGCCGAAATTATTAATTTTAGATGAACCTACGTCAGCACTGGATCGCACCACACAAAAAGCCATTGTGAAACTATTGCGTGATGTGCAGCACAAGTTACAGATGAGTTATTTGTTTATTAGTCATGATTTACAAGTGGTTCGGGCGTTGTGTCAGCAAGTACTTGTGCTACATCATGCAAAAGTGGTGGAATTGCAGCCAACAGAACAATTATTTTCGCAACCCCAAACTGAATATACGCGGCAATTGATTCAGGCGAGTGAGTATTGATTGGTAGAAATTTATGTATATAGATAAAACAACAATTATTTGTGTAATTCTTGGGATCGTAATTTTTAGAATCATAGATAATCTGAATCATGGAGCCACTATTCGTTGGGATAGAGTGGCAATCATTGAGAATTGGATATTAGTAATAGCACTTGTGTGGTTGATTTTTGTTCTGATAAAAAGATTGTCTAATAAACCTAAAACTCAACTAAAAATAAGAAAATCTTTTAATTTACAAAGCTTAAGAATAGAGGTTCAAAAAGAGTTTTCAGAATACAATATTATTGAAAGACATGGACAAATCTTGATTTGTGAGACTGATATTAGAGGTGAATTTAGAGAATTAGTATTTGTTAGGTTAAATAAAAACTCGCCTAAACGAGTTGAGCATAAAGAGCGTTTTCTAGTTGCATCATATCCATACATTCCAAGTGGCGCAGAGATGCGAAAAGATTTCTCTGAAGAGAATATAGAAGATAAAAATAGCAAAATTTCTGATTTAAATTTGTTATTTGATCGAGCAAAGAAGGAATTTGCAGAATTTAATGTATTAAAAAGAAATGATCGGATAGTCATTTTAGAAAGAGAGAAATTAGGGCAAAAAGCACAAGAATTGGTTTTTATTCGGATTGCTTCTGAACAAAAAATCATACGATTAGGTTCAGATGGTAAAACTTTAATTGCACGTTATCCATATGTGCCAAGTAAAGAAGAAATGAGACAAGATTTTTCTCAATCGCTCAATTAATATTAGACCTCTTGCGAAAGTAAAAAATTGTTTATACTAGTCCCATGAAATATGAAAATTTAACTAGATTTAATGATGGGGAATTTAAACGACTTGTTGGAATTCCTCGTCCATTATTCTTAAAAATGGT
>NZ_BKNN01000031.1 GCF_008993995.1 Acinetobacter brisouii | reverse complement strand
AAATGCGGTATATACCCAGCCTGAATGAGTTTGAATATACGTAAAGTCACCCACCCATAGTTGGTTTGGATGATCAGCATTAAAATTACGTTTCACTAAATCATCTGCCCGTTTTTGGTCATCTCGGTTACGGGTGGTTTGTTTATTCTTACCACGCCAAACACCTTGTATACCTAACTTTTGCATCAATCGAGCAACTGTACAACGTGCAATCACATAGCCTTCACGTTTCAGTTGTTGCCAGACCTTACGCACACCATACCGACCTGAACTTTCTTTCCAAATTCGCTTAATCTCCTCAGCATGCTGCAAGTCATGTAAATCTCGTTTCGCTCGATGTTCTGGATTTACTGTGAGATCTAAAGTCCGGTAATAGGTTGAAGCAGCGATCGGTAAAATCCTACAAATCGCCTCAACACCATATCGATCTTTATTGTTAAGGATAAAATCCACCATTATTTGTGTGGGCGGTCGAGCTCCGCCTGGGCGAAAAAAGCGGCTGCTTTACGTAGAATTTCATTGGCGCGTTGCAGTTCTTTATTTTCACGTTCGAGTTGTTTAATACGTTCTTGATCTGAAAGCTGCTGTACTTTAACTGGATTTAGTTTATCTAAATATTTTTGATACCAAACACGTAGTGTTTCAGGAGTACAACCTATCTTGGGAGCAATAGCGGTGATCGCAGCCCAAGTAGAAGGATAATCTTTTTCAGATTCAATCAATAATTGAACCGCTCTTTCTCTGATTTCAGGGGTATATTTTAATTTTGTCATCGGGGTAGTCTCTCAGAATATTGACTCTCCGACAAACCCGGTACGGTTCAACTGTACTTGTCCACGTAGTTTGCCTTTAATCGGGAAAGTCCAGTCAAACTGTACAGCGCCATGTGAAGCATCGCCTGTTCGTAGTGAATGACGTAACATTAAGGAAAAATCATTGTCTTTCCAACGATAAAAACCTGTAATGTCACCTCGCCCTATATAGTTTTCAATATCGGGGTTGTTATCATCGGTCGCATCTTCAGGCAAACGATACCAAGGGCGAATCATCACTGCAAAATTGCCACGCTCTAATCCAAAGTTCAGCATGACGCGATTCCAGCTTCGTGAAAATTGATCTGCCTGACCATTGGACTGATGATTCAACGTAATACCAAATAAACGCCCATCTAATCCCAACAAGTTGTAATTGGTTCTAAACATTAAACTTGCTTCAGGCTCATAATTGGTTTCACGAAATGGTCGTGAATTGTCTTCGTTATACACTTGCCAACGCGAAGACTGGGTATAGCCTAACCACAAGTCACCATTATTCCCAAAGATGTTTTCCCATGCTCTGGTTTTTAATGACAACTGGAACTTCGCTTCTGTCGAATTTAAATCCTGACGTTTTTTTACAGTATTGAGTTGATTTGGACTGCTTGGAAGTTCATTTCGGTCACTTGTCCAAAACACAGGCAGTACATATACAGGTTTATATCCACGAATATTCCATGTACCGAGTTTGCTCTTTTCCGATAATTCCCAACGACTATCTAACAATGAGTCTTGTGTATTGAGTGGCTGACGCGCATCGTGCGAATAAATAAAGTGCAAAGACTGTGACAATTTATCTTTTAAACTGCCTTGCTTGGCGCTACTGGCATCAGTCGCAGCCTGAGCAGCAACTGCCAAATTGGCTGTTGCTGCTGTCTGTGAAGTAGCCATCGCAGGCGCATTGTCCTGCATTGTTTTGGGCTTAAAGTAACTGTCATAACAGGCTAGGCGATCTGGATCACCAATAATTCCTGCACATGCCTGACCGCTATTTGGATGAAAGCTTTCTGTGGTCTTTTCATCAGCAAAGCTTAAAGAACAACATAATAAACTGCCGCCAAGCACTGGAATAAATCGCAGTACTTGGGATTTACGTTCAAAAGGTTTGAACGGCATAGATTGAATCTCCAGCAAATTAATTCACTTGTTTAATTTCAAAACCCAGTTGCTCTAGCTGTTCACGTTTTGCAAATGGTGCTACAACAGCCTTAGTCACTTTTTGATTTAGCAAATATTGCGCCACAACACGTTTTAAATCGTCCAAAGTGACTGCCAAAATACGTGCACGCAACTCAGTTCTAAATGCTGGCGAACGCTGATGCAACAGAGCATAACATGCACTAATCGCTTCACCTGCTGGAGAACCTGGTTTGTCCATACTCGCGACTAAACCAAGAATCGCTTCTTCAAGTTGATGTGGCTGCTGAGGTGCTGTCATGAGCCAATTTAAACTGGCTTCAAAGTCTTGGAAAGTTTCAGTTAAGCGAGGGTCACGGTAACTATAGAAACGGAACGCACAGGCGTTGCCATCGTAGCTTGCACCACCACCATACGCACCACCTTTTTCACGAATCGCGCTATGCAAAAATCCGTTACGCAAATACCCTGCCAAGACCATAAACACCGCAGCATCTGGATGTGATACTTCAACTGCCTGATAAGCCGATGAACAGAACTGAACATTACTTTGAATTAACCAAGCTTGGTCTTGCGCTGAGTTTTCACGCACGACTTGCTGAAGCTCAATTGGCTGATGTTCAACTTCAACCTTGTTCCACACGTCTTGTACATGCTCAACCAGTCGTTGGCTATGCATATCTTCACAAACAAGCAGGAACTGTTTTGGCGCTTGTAATAACAATTGGTGAATATTTTTAAGCTCTTGGATGAATACCACATAGGCTTGTTCATCTTTTTGAATTCGCTCAATCAACTCAGCCAACCAATTCAGCGCACCTAAACCTGTATTAAAATAATCACGCTCAGCCAAGGCACTCATATGACGCGATGCGATTTGCATGGCATAGCTATGCCCTGAACCTGACAAACGTGACTGCCAACGTGTTTTACGCTGTTGCAATAATTCTAAAATACGGTCTTTTTCATCGAAACGCAGTTTTTCAAATGCCAGTTTCAACAAGCCAATCGCATCGAGGCGATCCGCCAAAGATTTTGTGGTTAAGGTTAAAAATGCACTGATTTTATTTTTATCGTTCAAGCCACTACGTAACGATGCACCCATACCCAAGCCACCGCTTACCGCAGTTTGTACATGCTGCAAAGCTAAATAGTCATATTCACCCGCACCAACTTCACCAACCAAAATCGACAGCAAGTTGAAATACGGCGACTGCACTACAGCGTCTGGGATTTCAACAATCACTTGTTGATAGTACAGGCCATTTGTTCCAGCATGATACAAATGTAATGGCATGTCATCATTATTGCTAATAATCTCACGTAGCTCGCCTTGTACAATCTGAATTTCCGCAGGAATATCTTCTAAACCAACTTTAGGTAATAACTCCAAATTATCAGGTGTTTCCTGACGTTTATTAAGTGCTTCAGTATTGGCAATAATTTCAGCACGGTCAGCATCTGTTAAATTCGCCTCAATCTGATCTAAACGTGCCTGTTCTTGTTGCTGTTCTTCTGCTGATTTATTCGCATCTGGAACAAGCGTTAACTGCACGCGATGAGGGTTATCCAACAAATAAGTCTGAATCAGGTTCGACAACCACATCGGGTCTTTGAGTTCTTCTTTGACCGATTCAATTGCAGCATCGACATCCCAAACATCCACTGGGTCACTGTGGTGAATCGCGCTGCTTAAACCATTTAAAATCAGACTTAAACCATACGGCGTTCCATCTCCACCGACTTCACGTTGATGTAGTTCAATCTGATGTAGAATCGAATCAACCACTTCAGAATCAGCAGGTTGAGATGCAACCTCTTGTAGAACTTTCAATACACCATTTTTAAAGGTTTCTGCATGTTCAGGCTCTGAACCTTGAACTGCACAGTAGAAAGTCATTTCAAAATTGCTGTCATCTACACCCATAAATGGGCCAGTCGAATCGGCATAACCACAGGTTTCTAAATAATGACGTAATGGTGAAGCTGAGTTTTCGAGTAAAATGCCTTCAACCAAACGCATACCTAAACGCAGTTTGATGTCGCTGGCTTGTGGCAACAACCACGCCAACACATGATAGGTTTTGTCTTTAAGATCTTCTGCATCCACCGCATAAGTTTCAGTCACTTCAATCGGTGCTGCTAGGCGTTGCTCAGGCGTTGAATGTAAAGTTTTACCTGCTTTGAATTTATGCAATGCTTGAGTTTGAATTTGCTCTTGCAACTCATATGCGGTTTGATTACCAAAAGTCATAAATACCGCATTACTTGGATGATAATGCGTTTGATAAAACTCACGCAGTTCAGCATAAGTTAAATCTGGAATGTCTTTTGGGTCACCACCCGAATTGTAGTGATAGGTTGTGGTCGGAAATAAATGATGCGCCAATTGATGATACAACTGATCTGAAGGTGAGCTCATCGCCCCTTTCATTTCGTTAAATACCACACCTTTAAATACAGGTTTGCCTTGCTCATCTAGCTCAACACGAATCCCTTCTTGAGCAAAATCAAGCGGATTGAGATTCGCAGCAAATGCAGCATCCAAATAAACTGAAAGCAAGTTTTGAAAGTCTTTCTTGTTTTGTGTTGCAAATGGATAGGCTGTCCAGTCTGCTGAGGTAAATGCGTTCATGAACGTATTTAATGAACGGCGAATCATTAAAAAGAATGGGTCACGTACAGGAAAACGCTCTGAGCCACACAACACCGTATGCTCTAAAATATGCGCTTCACCTTTTGAATCCATAGGTTGGGTACGAAAAGCAACGAGAAATACATTTTCATCATTTTCACTTGCAAGATGATAATGCACAGCACCCGTTACTTTGTGTTTATATTCATAAACATCAATGTCTAAAGCCTCAACATGATGCTGACGTAACAGCTGAAACGCAGGATGAATAGTTTGAGTAATGGTTTCAGTGACATCTACAGTCATGTGCTCTCCTAAATAAAAATCATCTTCAATCATATTTTGTTATTATGCGATAGATATTGTCGCTTTTCATATAAAAACTTGAGTATTTTGGTTTTTATGCTGCAAGCGCAGATCAAATTTACAACGAAAATAATCCCTTTAATCCATGTAAAAATACAAAGTGTAGATGACAATGAAAAAATCTTACCTATTCGCAATCTCTTGTCTGATTTCAAGCAGCTTATATGCAAGTCCGAACTGTGATCGGCTAGCCAAAATTGCTGATGATAATGGTGCAAACTACGGCACAAAATATAGTTATACCGTCAAAGGGCCTAAAGGTTATCGCAGCTACTTTCATACTGCTCCTTCTGAGCAATGCAAAATGAAGAATGTCTTTATTATTCCTAAAGATTCTGTGATTGCTTACCAAGAATTTAAAAATGAGAATGAGCTTTGGCTGTATGTCATGTATATCAGTAATAATGGTGTTGATACGGAGGGCTGGGTGAAAGCAAAAGATTTTAAAGTTTCAGGACGAATCAGTCCAAATTAAGAGCAAACACATTTTCAACAGGGTATTGATTATACGAGGAATGATCGAAAAAACTTAGGCTATTTTAGATCATTCTTTCATTCATTTATCTTGCATATTCATCATCAAATTCCGAATAAAAACCTGAATTTTATTCATCTTATCTACTGTAATGTTTAGGTTTAGTGTAAAATGTTCAGCCTTAAAAACTTGCAATGAGCCCACACACATGTCAAAAATTGCCCTTTTTGCACTTGGTAATGCCCTAATTGACCAAGAATTTCAGGTTTCCGATGATTTCTTAGCTACACAAAACTTGCAAAAAGGCACCATGCAATTGACCGATGGTGATACTCAAGCAGCGCTGTATCAAAACCTACAAGCCTCTCAAGTTTATAAAGGTCAAGCAAGTGGTGGTTCTGCAGCCAATACAACAGTTGCATTTAGTGCTTTGGGTGGTCGTGCATTTTATGGTTGCCGCGTAGGTAACGATGAACTTGGTCAACTATACTTAGATGGCTTAAACGATGCAGGTATTTTCACTGCTCAGCAGTCAATCAGTGAAGGTGTTACTGGTACGTGTATGGTACTGATTACGCCAGATACCGAACGTACTATGCATACTTACTTGGGAATTACTGCTGAGCTTTCTGTCAATCAAATTGACTATAGCGCTTTACAAAACGCTGAATGGCTGTATATCGAAGGTTATTTATCGACTAGCGATACAGCTCGCCAAGCTGTTGCTCAAGCACGCAAAATTGCCAAAGAAAATGGCGTCAAAATTGCATTGTCTTTGTCTGATCCAGCCATGGTGCAATATGCACGTGCGGGCTTAACAGAATTATTGGCTGATGGTGTTGATTTGCTGTTCTGTAATGAGCAAGAAGCATTGATGTTCACCGAAACAGCCGATATCGATGCAGCACTGGCAGTTTTGCTAAAAAACAACCAAAATGTCGTGATTACTTTGGGTGCAAAAGGTGCATTGGTTGCAAGCCAAAACGAACAAATTCAAGTTGAAGGTCGTCCAGTAAAAGCAGTGGATACCAATGGTGCAGGTGATGCCTTTGCAGGTGCATTCCTTTACGCGATTCATCAAGGCTCAAGCCTAGAACAAGCCGCAGAACTTGCTGTGTTAATTTCAAGTGAAGTGGTTGCTCAATTTGGCCCACGTCTTGCGATTGAAAAATATGCTAGACTACAGCAAAACATTGAAATGGATCTTGCATAATGACTCAAAAAATTTGTATGACTGAAGATGTTCCTGAGCGTGAAGCCCGTGCTTTCGATACCCCTGAAGGTAGCACGATTTTTATTACGCAACGTGATGGAATGTTTTATGCATATAAAAATTTGTGTCCGCATTTGCAAGTTGAACTGGAATTTTTAGAAAACCAGTTCTTAGACCAAGATCAGGAATATATTCAATGTTCAACGCATGGCGCTTTATTTAACGTCGAAACAGGTGAATGTATCTCTGGTCCATGTCTAGGTGAATCGCTACAAAAAATAGCGATTCAAGTCCATTCTGATGGCGGTATTTACTTATCTTGAGATGTTCATGATGAGTCTACATACTTTCTTGACCAGTGCTGAACTCATGCCATTTCACGCTAGTGTAATGGCATTGGTGATTTTAAGTCTGGTCGAAACTGTCGGGTTTTACTTAGGTGGACGACCATTTGCCTCACTCAAGCATTTGATTCCGCATATGATTAAAACACCATTGTTAGAAATAAAGTTTTCTAAAATCCTGATTGTGGTTTTTTTTCTGATTAATTTCAGTTTTGCGGGTTATTTTCTGCAATTATTCTTTTTTGCTTATCAAAATACCTTTGCTCCTGTGGTTTATTTACTCCTCCCCACACTCGTGATTGCCCTGTTCTTTACCGTATTTATGATCCACTGCCTTGATCAGGTGATTCGCCCACAATTTGAACGCAAACAAAAAAGCTTGATTGGTCGCTTAGCCACGATTTGCAATGGTAATGCCCGCCCTGAAAGTACCGCACAGGCTCGGGTACGAGATGAATATGGTCAGTTACATTATGTGCAGGTACGCTCTGAATTTGGTGAAATTGAAATGCATTCGCAAATTATTCTCATTCGAATGCGTGAATCTTATTACATCGCGAAGAAGATTGTCGAATCCAACCATTTATTTGACGATGGTATGTTTAACTCAGACGATACCTAAGTACGATCTGATTTAACTTGTCGAAATCTCATTAGAGTCATACAATCCAGCATCTTTTTTTTGGGCGCTTGTCGCTATTTTCCTAAAAGACAAGATGCAAGGTAATCTCATGAAAAAACAACTTGGAAAGCTCACCTTTAAACTTTCAGGTTGGACTTATCATATTCAAGATGGCATTCTTGAAGATAAGCAAGTTTTAATTGGCTTTGAACATACTTCCATCATGGATGGCATATTGTCTTGGTCACTTTTTCAAATTTTAGGCATTAAAATTCACACACTCGTCAAGAAAGAGTTGTTTAAAGGCCCGCTTTCTCCTGTGCTCAAAGCATTTGGTGCAATTCCTGTAGATCGCAAAGCGAAACAAGACCTTGTTCAGCAAATGGTTCAAGAGTTCCAAAACCACCAAAAATTTAATCTGGTGATTGCCCCAGAAGGAACTCGTGCTAAAAATGGTGAACCTCGCCGACCCATTCGTACAGGGTTTTGGCATATTGCTAAAGCGGCCAATGTCCCAATCGTGCTGATGTACGCCAATGCCAAGACCAAACAAGGCGGGATTATTGGGAAGATTTATCCGAATGACTTTGACCAAGATATGAAGCAAATTCAAGAAATGTATTTGCGTCTAACTGGTCTAGATATCGTCATTCCTCCAGCAAAAAGCCTATAGAATGTCGGGTTTTAGGAAATCACTATTTTTCATAAAATAGCGTTGTGGTAGAATCTCAGCATTTTGATATGGCATAGACCAATCTTTAAGGAGCATATTTGCATGGCGGGTCATTCCAAGTGGGCTAATACTAAGCATCGTAAAGCAAAACAAGATGCGAGCCGCGCTAAAGTATTCACAAAATTTATTCGTGAAATCGTTACAGCTGCCCGTTTAGGCGGTGGTGATGTTGCGTCTAACCCTCGTTTACGTGCTGTCGTTGAGAAAGCATTAGTCGCAAATATGACGCGTGATACGATCAACCGTGCAATTCAGCGCGGTGTTGGTGGTGAAGAAAATGCTGATTTAAAAGAAGTGACTTATGAAGGTTATGGCGTTGGCGGTGTTGCTGTTATTGTTGAAACCATGACAGATAACTTAAACCGCACAGTACCCGATGTTCGCCATTGTTTCTCTAAAACAGATGGTAACTTAGGGACTGCGGGTTCAGTGGCGTATATGTTTACTAAACGCGGTGAAATTACGTTTGAAGATGTGTCTTTAGAAGACAAAATCATGGACGTGGCTTTAGAAGCTGGCGCTGAAGATATTGAAGTGTCAGAAGATGAAATTTTAGTCATCACCACACCAGAAACTTTTGGTGACATTCAAGATGCGCTAGCAGCAGCAGGTTTAAAATCTGACAATGCTGAAGTGGTTATGAACCCTTCAACAAAAGCTTTAATTTCTGACATCGATCAAGCGAAAAAAATCGTAAAAATGATTGATATGTTTGAAGATTTAGATGACGTTCAAAACGTTTATACCAACGTTGAATTTTCTGATGATGTCCTTGAACAATTAGATGCCTAATTGCTAAGTTGAAGACACCTAAAACGAGATTTAAGCATTTAAATCTCGTTTTTTTATATGTAGGCTATCCATAATAAAGCTTAAGAAAACCAAAAAACTATAAAATAAATACTGATTTTCAATATCTTAAAAAAATACTTCAACTAAGTAGGTCTTCATCTAGCCTCTTTAAACTATTTTTATTCACAGGAAATGAGAATATTTAGATGCTCAGCAAAGTCCCTCAGGTTACATTAATCTTTTGGATTATTAAAATCACAGCAACAACCCTTGGTGAAACTGCGGGTGATGCTCTTTCGATGTCACTCAATCTAGGCTACATCATTAGTAGTGGCATTTTCCTCGTGCTTTTTGCCATTTTTGTCAGTTTACAAATTAAAGCCAAACAATATCATCCTTATTTGTACTGGCTCACCATTATCACCACCACCACACTAGGCACCACAATTGCAGACTTCGTCGACCGCTCCTTAGGTTTGGGTTATTTTGGTGGCAGCCTAATTCTGCTTTCCTTATTGTTGAGTTCTCTGGCAGTTTGGTATTACAGTGAGCACACGCTTTCCGTTGAGAATATTCAAACTGCTAAATCTGAAATTTTCTATTGGGTGACCATTATGTTTTCTCAAACATTGGGCACTGCTTTAGGCGATTGGGTTGCAGATACACAAGGCTTAGGCTATTTGTATTCAGCAATTATTTTTGGCAGTATTTTATTCATATTGACCCTTTGCTACTTCTGGACAAAAATTTCACATACTTTCTTGTTTTGGAGTGCCTTTATTCTCACTCGCCCACTCGGTGCAGTTTTAGGCGATTTCCTCGACAAACCCATCACTCATGGTGGATTAGATTTAAGCCGTTTTGGTGCATCTTTCACTTTGATTGCTGTGATTTTTGTACTGATTGCAATCTCAAAACGCCAATCCAAAGCACAATCTTAATGCCAAATTATTCATAATATAGGAGATCAAGCAATCTTGATCTCCTATTCTTATATAGCAAACAGTACTCCAGAAAAAATCAAAAAGCATATCCCTGAAAGATAATGAATATGTCGTGTATATTGCTGTAATTTTTTTAAATATCGCGGATGTGTGAGCAATTCTACTAAACCCCGATTCCAAATCGTCACCACGGCAACCATCCACACACAAAGTCCCAATGTACTGAGTAAATAACGCTGTTCTGCAAGCAAAACCATTAGACTGGTATAAAACATCCAGTTTTTAGGATTAAGTAAACTCGATTGCAGCCCTAATCCCAATAAATAATATCCGCTGATGTCTTGAGATTTTGAATTTGGAGATGATGTTAGTTCAAGGGGTTGATTTGCATAGCGTATGCACAAATATGCCAAATACAGCAAATATGCTGCGCCTACATAACGTAAACCCATAAAAACCTGAGCATTCAATTGACCCAACTGACTGAGTGCAAGCATCAACCCCAATAAAATCAGAGCATTTCCCAAGGTAATTCCCCATGCAACTTTATAAGCTGCCTGACGTGAATAGCGCAGCAAGGTTGTAAATAACAGGAAAAAATCTGGGCCAGGAGAAAGCAAAGCCAAAAAATGAGTCACCGCAATTGCAATAAAAAACTTCATATCACACTCTAAAAATAAGGTGATAGCCGCTTAGAAAATTGTGATTTCTGTTTATTGTAAAAAAGTGCGGGAAAAGCCGTGCTGATATTGTCTTGGGGTAACGCCTGTATGTGCTTTAAAGACCTTATGAAAATGACTTTGATCAGCAAACCCTAAATCTGTCGCCAAGTAGCTAATTGGCACACCTTGCTTAAGATACTGACGTGCCTGATGGATTTTAAGATTCAATTGATACACATGTGGCGTTAAACCCAAGTGCGCTTTAAACAAACGAATCACCACATAACGGCTGACTCCAATCCTTTCTGCAAGCTGTTGCAAAGATAAAAAACCTTGTGCTTGCTGGCAAAATTCCATCAATATTTTTAAATGCTTTTGAAAATAAGTCTGTTGCGGCAATTGCTGCCAATCAAAATAAGGAAATAAGAGCTGCGTTAAGCCCTCAATTAAGGCATGTTCTTTTTCAACAATCAGCATGTTTGAGTCAAAGAGTATCTGATTCATTCGACAAAAAGCGTCATAACGTGCCTTGTCATTCAGCACGAAAGGTCTCAATTGTGGTATTACAATGCTTTCAAGCAACGAAGTATGTGCTTCTATTGAGAGTTGCTCTAACCAAGATGCATCGATATGCAACATCTGGTAACTCCAGTGCTGTTCTGGCAAAGGATTGCAGGAATGCTCAATATGTGCAGGAATGACGACTAGACTCCCCTGTCGGATACAAACTTCATCTGTGAAGGCACTATAAAAGCGGCTTTTCCCTGCATCAACAGCACCAATAGATAAAGTTGGATGGCTATGCGCTTTATAGCAGATACGGCTTTGGCATGCCCGCCGTGTTTCTACATAGGGCATGCGAGGGTCAGACCAGAACTCAAGCGAGTTCGGTAACTGCAAGGGCTTGTTCAATATCCTGCTCTAGACTTTCTGGTTTGGTGGTTGGCGCATAACGATTCAGAATTTCACCATTTCGACCAACAAGAAACTTAGTAAAGTTCCATTTAATGCTCTGACTGCCAAGCACACCTTTGGCTTCGCGTGTCAATAGTCTAAAAATTGCATGTGCTTCAGGGCCTTTCACATCAATTTTGGCAAACATTGGGAAGCTCACCCCATAATTGCGCTGACAGAAAGCTCCAATTTCATCATTGCTCGCAGGGTCTTGCCCACCAAACTGGTTACAAGGAAAACCTAAAACGACAAAACCTTGATCTTGATATTTTTTATAGAGTTTTTCCAAACCAGCAAATTGAGGTGTAAAACCACATTTACTGGCAGTATTGACCACCAATAAGACTTTACCTTCATAATCAGCCATAGACTGAGTGCGCCCATCAAGGCGCTCTGCTTCGAGTTGATAGATCTTTGTCATGGATAAGTTTCCTCATCGCTTTTTTCTTGTGTTTCAAGTTCTAAAGACGCCGAGTTTACACAGTAACGTAAACCCGTTGGTTGAGGGCCATCTTCAAAAACATGACCTAAGTGTGCATCGCAGTGATGACACACGATCTCAACTCGCGACATACCGTGGCTCAAATCATCGTGTTCTTCTATTGCACTATTATTAATTGGTTTATAAAAACTTGGCCAACCACAACCACTGTCAAATTTTGATTCTGACGTAAATAGTGGCTCACCACAGCAGCGACACACATAAGTTCCTGACTGTTTGGTATTCCAGTATTTTCCTGTAAATGGGGCTTCTGTCCCTTTCTGACGGGTAATTCGATATTCTTCTGGCGATAACTCTCTTTGCCATTCTCTCGGTGATTTATTGAGTTTTCCCATGATTCTATCCCTGTCTATTTTGCTGTTTAAAATAGGATAATCTTATATTTACGTCATTCAACTTAAAATTTCTAGTCTTAAATTCACAAATTACAAAACACGTATAATTCATAAAAAGCAAAAAGAAAGCAAATTAAAAATTCGAAGTAAGCATTTTTATTAATTAAACGCTTTTTTGTGAGCAACTTTAGTGGTACTCTTACAGCCATTCTTGCTTAGGATTAAAAAATGTCGCAAAAAAAGAGCGTTATTTTTAAAAATCTGCTGCCTGTGATCAAACAGTATCAGCAGGCAGGATTTACGCATGAAAAAATTGTTAGCTTACTTCGAGATCAACATCATCTTGACCTAGTAACAACTGAAACATTTAAAAGTTATTTATATCGTTATGCAAAAGTGAACTCCACTCCTTCCGAGACCATCAAAATGACGAACACGATTCAAACCCCACGCGAAATTAAAAAGTCATCAAAACTTGAGCATGTTTGCTATGACATTCGTGGACCCGTGTTACGAGCGGCCAATGAGATGGAAGAACAAGGGCATAAGATTATCAAGCTCAATATTGGCAACCCTGCCCCGTTTGGCTTTGAAGCGCCTCAAGAAATTATTAATGATGTTGCGTTAAATTTGCCGAATGCGATTGGCTATACCGACTCGCGCGGCATTTTCCCTGCACGTAAAGCGATTTGCCAGTATTACCAACAAAAAGGCATTCTCAACATGCACGTCAATGATGTGTATGTCGGTAATGGTGTATCTGAACTGATTGTCATGGCAATGCAAGGTTTGCTTGACGACGGCGATGAAATGCTGGTTCCAATGCCTGACTACCCGCTTTGGACAGCCGCAGTGAACTTATCAGGCGGTACAGCAATTCACTATAAATGTGATGAAGAAAATAGCTGGTATCCAGATATTGCGGATATGGAAAGCAAAATCACGGCAAATACCCGCGGGATTGTCGTAATTAACCCAAACAACCCAACAGGTTCGGTGTATCCACGTCATATTTTGCAGCAGATCTTGGCTTTAGCTAAAAAATATGACCTGATTTTATTTGCTGATGAAATTTACGACAAAATCGTTTATGACGGTATTGAACATGTTGCCTTGGCATCGCTTGCAGGTAATCAACTGTGTATTTCTTTTAACGGCTTGTCTAAAGCCTATCGTATTGCAGGTTTCCGTGCAGGCTGGATGGTCATTACAGGTGATAAATCACGTGCAACCGACTATATTGAAGGTCTAGATATGTTGGCTTCAATGCGTCTTTGCGCCAACCATCAAGCACAATATGCGATTCAAACAGCACTTGGCGGTTATCAATCGATTAATGACCTGATTCGTCCACATGGTCGTCTGTATGAACAGCGTAATATTGCATGGCAAATGCTGAATGAAATTCCGGGGGTGAGCTGTGTTAAACCTGAAGGTGCGATGTACTGCTTCCCTCGTCTAGACCCAACAGTCTATCCAATTCAAGATGATGAAAAGTTGATGCTTGAGCTGTTACGTGCTGAAAAAGTACTACTGGTACAAGGAACAGGTTTTAACTGGCCAACACCAGACCATTTCCGTGTCGTTTTCTTACCAGCAGAAAATGAACTTCGTGAAGCAATTCGTCGTATTGGGCGCTTCTTGGCAACATTACGTTAAGCTTTATTTCCTTTGATGTAAAAAAGCAGTCTTTTTTTATAAAGACTGCTTTAAATTCGTCTAATAAATAAAATAAATTTCAACTCTCGCTTCAGTCAGCATTTAGAAGGAATTTAGGACTTAATTCCATCAAGTAGACTGAACTGATCAAAGAAAGCTTTCAATCACCCCTGTATTTCAAATGATTAAACCTAATGGATAGCGGTTTTCATGAATCAAAAGAAATAGATTCCAAAGTCTGCGACTTCAGGATCTTTTTGATCAAAACTGCATAGATTTTCCACAAAGAAAAATTACAGGCTTAAATTGTAGAAATAGCATGTTAAAATAGCCGTTGCTTTCGCGAAGGACGTTTTTATGCAGCAGTTTGTACATCTTGGTATTCATACAGAATTTTCGATTACCGAATCAATTGTTCGTATACCTGATCTGATTAAAACTGCGGTAAAACAAGACATGCCTGCCTTGGCATTGACAGATTTATCGAATCTGCATGCAGCAGTCAAGTTCTATAAATCCTGTCTAGGCAAAGGCATTAAGCCAATTTTAGGCAGCACGATTCGCCTGAACGATGCCGAGCATAAAGCCACCTTGCTTGCAATTGACAATCACGGCTGGCGTAGCATTACTGAACTGGTTTCTCAAGGTTATATCGAAGGACAACAACTCGATATTCCTTGTGTCAAAAAAGAATGGATACTCAATCAGCACGAAGGCATTATTGTCCTGCTAGGCTTACATAGCGATGTTGGTCAACTGCTCTGCTCATCCAATCCGCAAAAAGCCGAACCGCTCTTTCAAGAATGGCATGAAAAATTTGGCAATCGGGTTTACTTTGCACTGACGCGTACTAACCGCCCGAACGAAGAAGATTTTATTAATGAAGCGATTAAACTGGCGGCCAAATATCAGGTCGGTGTTGTCGCTCACAATGACGTGCACTTTATTACTGAAGAAGATTTTGAAGCACACGAAGCGCGGGTATGTATTGCCGATGGTTATGTGTTAGCCGATGATCGCCGTCCGCGTTTTTATAGCACAGAGCAGTACTTTAAAACTGCCGAGCAAATGATTGAACTGTTTGCTGACATTCCAAGCGCAATTGAGAATACCGTTCAGATTGCCAAACGCTGTAATGTCAGCTTACGTTTAGGCAAATACTTCTTGCCTGACTACCCAATTCCTGATGGCTTCACCATCGACAGTTATTTTGAACATTTGTCTAAAGAAGGCTTAGAAGAACGTTTAGAACAGCTTTACCCAAGTGCCAAACGTGGTGAAGACTGGCCTGAAATTCGCAAACCTTATGATGAACGTATCCGCTATGAAGTTGATATTATTCTCAAAATGGGTTTTCCAGGTTACTTCCTAATCGTCATGGACTTCATTCAGTGGTCGAAAAATAATGGCGTTCCCGTTGGCCCAGGACGGGGTTCAGGTGCAGGCTCACTAGTGGCATTTAGTCTGAAAATTACCGACCTTGACCCACTGCGTTACGATTTGCTTTTCGAACGTTTCTTGAACCCTGAACGTGTTTCGATGCCCGACTTTGACGTCGACTTCTGTATTGCAGGGCGTGACCGCGTCATCGACTACGTGGCTCGCCATTATGGACGTGATGCGGTATCGCAAATTGCTACCTTTGGTACGATGGCGGCTAAAGGTGCGATTCGTGACGTGGCGCGTGTTTTAGGAAAATCGTATGGTCTTGCTGACCGTATTTCCAAAATGGTGCCGACCAAACCCCTCGGTGTGGACTTAGCTACTGCGATTGAAATGGAACCACAACTCAAAGATATGGTGACCAATCCATCGAACCCTGACTATGACGATGCCTCAGAAATCTGGGAAATGGCACTCAAACTCGAAGGGATTACCCGAAATACAGGTAAACATGCGGGGGGTGTAGTCATTGCACCGACCAAAATTACCGACTTCTCTGCGGTACTTTGTGATGCCGATGGCACGAACCGCGTCGCCCAGTACGATAAAGATGACGTGGAATCTGCAGGTCTGGTCAAATTCGACTTCTTGGGTTTACGTAACCTGACCGTCATTGAAGATGCAGTACAGAACATTAACAAGCGTCGTGCTGCTGACGACCAGTTGCTGATTTCACATGTGGCTTTAGACGATCCAAAAGCCTACGAGATCTTTGCTGAAGCCAATACCACAGCGGTGTTCCAGTTTGAATCCGTCGGCATGAAGCGCATGCTGAAAGAAGCACGCCCAAGCAAATTTGAAGAAATTATTGCCTTTGTATCCTTATATCGCCCAGGACCAATGGATCTGATTCCTGACTTTATTCACCGTATGCACGGCGGCGAGTTTGAGTATTTACATCCACTGTTAGAAGGTGTGCTCGAACCAACTTACGGCATTATGGTATATCAGGAACAGGTGATGCAGGCAGCGCAGTACTGCGCAGGCTATACGCTCGGTGGTGCAGACTTGCTCCGCCGTGCAATGGGTAAAAAGAAACCTGAGGAAATGGTCAAACAGCGCCAAATCTTCATTGAAGGTGCAGCCAAAAAAGAGATTGATGAAGCCACAGCCAACCATATCTTCGACTATATGGAAAAGTTCGCAGGCTACGGTTTTAACAAATCACATGCCGCAGCCTATGCATTGGTTGCTTACCACACTGCATGGCTCAAAGCCCATTACCCTGCTGAATTCTTGGCAGCGGTGATGTCATCGGAAATGCAGAACACGGACAACGTCGTATTCTTGATTGATGACTGCCGTACCAATGGTCTTGAAGTGTTACCGCCATCGGTGAATATGTCGCTGTATCATTTCCATGCCAGTGCTGAACGCACCATTGTTTATGGTCTAGGGGCAATTAAAGGTGTGGGTGAGCAAGCCATGCAATCGGTGATTGATTCACGCGAAAAAGATGGCCCTTATCAGGATTTATTCGATTTCTGTCACCGCATTGACCTGAAAAAAATCAATAAACGTACCCTTGAAGCACTGATTCGTGCGGGTGCACTGGATTGTCTAGGCATTGAACGTTCGAGTCTGATGGCTCAGCTTCCTGAAGCAGTACAAGCGGCTGAACAGGCTCGTCAAAACCGTGAAACAGGCATTATGGATTTGTTTGGTGAAGTTGAAGAAGTTCAACGTAAACCTGCAAAACCCGTCAAGCCGTGGTCAGACGAAGTTCGCCTCAAAGGTGAAAAAGATACACTTGGTTTGTACCTAACAGGTCACCCGATAGATGTCTATCGCCCTGAGTTAAAAGCCTTTATTCCAAGTAAAATCAGTGAACTTAGCCCAACTCGCCGTGGTCAAACCACCGTGTTTGCAGGTTTAGTGATGGATGTTGCCAACTTCCCGAACCGCATGATGGTCACACTCGATGACGGGACTGCGCGTATTGAAGTCAGTTGTAACCATGAACGCTTCCAACGCTTTAAAGAAGTCATTCAAAATGAGCGTGTGGTGATCATTGAAGGTGAAATTTATGAGCGTGAAGGCTTTGAACGCCCAATGGCGCGTTTAACTAAAGCCTTTGATTTGAACGAAGTTCGTCAAAAACGTGCACAAAATATTCAAATCAAGCTCGATGAGCACAGCTTTAGCCCAAGCTTATCAACAGATTTACAGCAATTATTGCAACCGTTTAAGCAATTGCCAGACTATCAACACATTCCTGTAGTACTCAAACTCGATTTTAGCTATGCACAGGCAGAACTGCATTTCGCTGATCACTGGAAAATTGCACCAACCGATGATGCACTGCGTAAACTGCGGGATTATTTTGGGAAAGATGCCCTCTATGTGGAATACCACGTCAAGTCTAAGGCAGCAAAAGCCATTAGCCTTGAAGAAGCTCAAGTGGTGAATGTCCCACCACCACCTGCCGACATGAGCATGGATGAAGCTCTTGATTTATATCAAGCTGAAGTCAATCAATATTCGTAAGATCTTGGAATAACTATGAAAACTTTTGATAATGCGATGGTGTCATCGCATTTAAACCATGTGCGTATTGTCATGGTCAACACCACTTTACCTGCCAATATTGGTAGCGCTTTACGTGCCATGAAGACCATGGGCTTAAGTAAACTGGTTCTGGTTGCACCAAAGACCTATCCTCATCCTGATATCGATGCTTTAGCCGCGGGTGCAACCGATCTGATTGAACAGATTGAAATTGTTGAAACACTTGAAGATGCGATTGCTGACTGTCATTTGGTGTTTGGCACCAGTGCGCGCAGTCGTACCATTCCTTGGCCATTGCTAGATGTTCGTCCTGCCAGTGAAAAAGCATTACAGGCTGTTGTTCATCAGCGGCAAGAAGTTGCGATTATTTTCGGACGTGAAGATCGTGGTTTGACCAATGAAGAACTCGCACTGGCAAATTTCCACGTCACCATTCCTGTCAATACTGAATATGGCGTGTTAAATGTGGCTCAAGCCATTCAAATTATCTGTTATGAACTGCGTATGGCAACACTCGCCTACGAACAACAAGATAATCCTGATGAACAAAGCATGCCTGTCAATAATCAGATTGATATGCACTGGGATGAGCCATTGGTGACGCAGCAACAGATGCAACAATTTTATCCACACTTAGAAAAAATGCTTGAAGAAATTGAGTTTTTAGATCTAAATAATCCAAGGCTGCTTCCTTTACGCTTGCGCCGCTTATTCGGCAGAATTCAACTGGATCGTATGGAATACAACTTGTTACGTGGAATTTTTACCCGTGTACAAGCACTCAGCCAAGGCAAATGGAAAAAATCAACAGATAAGGAGGATCAACCCCATGTTTAAGCAGCTCAAAGAAGATATAAATGCTGTTTTTGCTCGAGATCCAGCTGCACGTAACACCTTAGAAGTCCTGACCACTTACCCCGGGATTCATGCCTTGATTATGCACCGCATGGCACATGAACTCTGGAAGAAAAACTGTAAAGGCAGTGCGCGTGCTTTATCCTCTTTTAGCCGTTTTGTGACAGGGATTGAGATTCATCCAGGGGCAAAAATTGGTCGCCGTTTTTTTATTGATCACGGTATGGGTGTGGTGATTGGTGAAACTGCTGAAATTGGTGATGATGTCACGCTGTATCATGGGGTTACGCTCGGCGGTACAACATGGAATAAAGGCAAACGTCACCCAACCCTTGAAGATGGCGTGATTATTGGGGCTGGCGCAAAAATTTTAGGGCCATTCACTGTGCATAAAAATGCCAAAGTCGGTTCAAACGCAGTGGTCACCAAAGAAGTGCCTGAAGGTGTCACGGCTGTTGGCAACCCTGCCCGTTATATCTATAAAGATAAAGACAAGAATGTTGAAGAAGCACGTCGTCGTGACTATGCACAGCAAATTGGCTTTCAACCTTATGCAGCATCTCAAGACCAGACCGACCCAATTTTGGAAGGTATCCGTGTGTTAATGGATCGCATGCAAAGCAATGAGCAGCGCATGAATACCCTTTGCCAACGCCTGTCACTGCTTGATCCGACATTTAAAAAGCAACAAACTGAACAGCAACCGTACAGTGCTGAAGAGTTAAAAATCATTGAAGAAGTGCGCCGTGAATGTGAGTCACAAACTCGACAGTCACAGACTTAAACCCAAGAAATAGCATACTGTTACATGCTTGCGCTTGTATGCTGTTTTGGTTTTTTTTAGACTGCTGACACATGTTTACCTCAATTAGATTGGAATACCAAGATGAGATTAAAACCTATAGCAACCATGTTGATGACCGCAACATTTCTCTCAGCATGTAGTTCCGTTGCTGTAAAAAATAATAATTCTCACAACAATGACCCGATTGTGTTTAATGAACCCGATGTTAGCCCTGCGTTTTATGCATTAAATCCATTTAACTACACTGCGCCTCCAGCCTTTGAAGTCGACCTCAAACAAGCTGCGGCAGCGCCTGTCACTAAAATGATTGCGACGAGCCATACCGACCCAAGTAAAACAGCAACTTTTGATACAAACCGCCTTATTGTACCGACACTCAATAGCAAACAGGCGAGCATGAAATATGTGCCATTAGCAGGTCAAGATGAACTCGATGTCACTCAGATTGATGATTTTTTGCAATTGGTTGAAGGTAAAGCCCGCCACTACCCACCTCAATTTACAGATCGTAATGAACGTCGTGGTTTTGAATCTAAATTACGAGAAATTAGCGTTCAACTAGATACCCTCGCCGCTAATGACAATGCCTCTTACGATGTGCTCATTCGTGCATTTAAAGTCAGTGTAATGGCGCGTAACCTCGACTTGGGAACTCAATTCACCACTAAATCACTCAAATATGCACAACGCTTATTAAAAATGAGTCCAAATGATCCAACGACAAACTTCTGGTTTGGCTTCTCGCTGTCTGAAGGGGGTGGTCAACGTGAAGCGATTCCTTATTTAGATAAAGCCATGAAAGCAAACGTACAAGAAGCTTATCTATCTGCTGTAAATAACTATTTATTCCTTGAGCAGCGTAAAAATGCGCTAACCACACTCAACAACTACAAAGTCAAATATCCTGAAGAAACTCAGGTTGTTGATCGTTTAACGATGGAAATCCAAAAACAAGGTCGCACCAATGTTTGGGAAAACCTTACTGCAATGAAGCAAGGTCGCTACTAAAACTGAGATGATTTAAAAAAGGCGACTAAAATAGTCGCCTTTTTAATATTTTTTACATTGAAAAATACCAACAATTTCGTATGCTTCTTTATATTCCCTAATCTGTTATAGATTTAGCCGTTATGCATGTGAAATTCAAAACGACATTCTTTCTTTTTGCCCTTGTTGCAAGCCTACTGGTCAGTGGCTGCCAAGTGGTCAACGTCAAGCAGCAGGCATTCAATGTCACCATTTCCAATGAACGTGACAGTATTTTAACGCGTGACAAACTCAGTGAAGCCAGTTTAAATGTCCTTTCTATGACAGGTCGGGAAGCCAAAAGCTGTATGGATGATCCCACTGCCTGCTTGGCTGATCTACAACAAATTCCACAGATTCCGCAAGAACAATTGTTTTCTACCGCAAGTGAGTTATATCTTGCCAAAGCGAAAC
Organism: Acinetobacter brisouii; assembly: GCF_008993995.1. GTDB lineage: Bacteria > Pseudomonadota > Gammaproteobacteria > Pseudomonadales > Moraxellaceae > Acinetobacter > Acinetobacter brisouii_A. Next base: position 12,505 of record NZ_BKNN01000031.1, on the reverse strand, counting down.
AACTCGAAAATTCATCTGCATGTAAAAGCCATCCCAAAGCCGAAGAAAACCCATCGGAAAAACATCAACATCAGCAAAAACTACATACGGACTGCATTCAACAAGAAGGAGCGATGCTTGATCGCAGTATTCGCTATAGTTATGCGTATTTATTTCACTCTAACCGTGAGCCGCAACAACGTATTTTTGACAACCGCCAAGTCCAGATTCGAGATTTTTATAATCAGGCAATCGCCAAACTTGCTTCGGCTTATCCCGCTCAAAGTATTGATGAACAAAAACATTTGCCACCTAGCGTCCAGATTGGCAATAGTGACTATCGTTTAGATTTCAGTGATTATCCCGATTTGGCAAATCAGCCAATTGAAAGTTATCTCTCAAGTTATAACCTGAACTTTTCAGGTCTACGCTCCATCAACCGCCGTGATGGTTTTGGCTCTGAATTTGTTGTCATTTTACCCAAACAAAAAACGGATGAGGAAAATAAATATATTATTGATCCTCTCAACTACAAATTTAAAAATGGACAAAATCCCAACATTCGTGCCCCACGTTATTTGGCAACGACCATCACCATTGAACCCGCAGCAAATACCAGTTTAAAAGATTTACTCAACGATACACCCATGATGGTCAAAGTTCATGACCCCTATCGCTATAATCGTATTGACATAGAAAAGCACTCTTACCCATTGGCTGCCAATTTTTCTGCACCTTATGGTTTATGGCTGGCACAAAATAATCTGGGAAAATCAGCCTATTTAACTCTGATTGATCGAGACCAGAATTTGGCAATGCCACATTTATATATGCTTGAGCCTTTTAATCCAAATAAGAAAGTGATTGTACTGGTTCATGGTTTAGCCAGTAGTCCCGAAGCTTGGATTCGTTTAACCAACGACATCATGGGAGATCCAGTTTTACGTGAGCATTATCAGGTCTGGCAGGTTTTTTACTCAACCAATATGCCCATCATGGAAAGTCGTTTTCAGATTTATGCCTTATTAAAACAATCTTTCGATTTAATTAATCCCAAAGCACCTGCTGCTACGGATGCGGTTTTAATTGGCCATTCTATGGGCGGAATTATTGCACGTTTATTGGTGAGCAATGCTGATCTGAGTGATGCTGCATTTAAAACCTTGAATAAAGGCAATCTATTTCGTAAATATAAAAATGATCCAATTGTAAAAAAACGCCTGAATATTCAACCTATTACCAACTTCGATCGAGCAATTTTCTTATCTTCACCCAACCGTGGTACAGCTTTTGCGGATTTATGGTTTACCAAAATGGCTCGACGAATTATTCGTGTACCGAGTGTATTTATTGGCGCTATAGGCGATACATTGCAAGGTGATCTCAGTATTAAAAATACCCTCAAAGAACTCAATCAAGGCATTATTCAAAATGGCCCAAGTGATTTAAGCTATAAATCTAAATTTATTGCTTTGACTGAAAATGTGAATCCACCAAAAGGTTTTGTTTTCCATTCTATTATTGGAAATGATAGTAAAAGTAATGATCCCGCAAAAATTACTGATGGTGTCGTTCCTTATAGTAGCGCCCATTTGGCAGGCGCTGCATCTGAGAAAATTATTCACGGTGGTCACTCTATACAAGAAACGCCTGAAGCTGTTTTAGAATTACGTCGTATTTTACGCTTACACTTAATTCAGCATGGTTTATATCAGGCAACTGCAAGTAAATAACGGCTCCCAACAAGCAGGATGTTGTTTAAACGGACAACTTCCTGCTTTTTTATTTTTAGATGATTTCAGCCTATCAAGACTTAAAACAAATCTCTAAAAAGTATTGGCTGGCAAATAGACTTCACCTTTCATTAAAATACGAGCACTGCGGCTCATAATCGCTTGCTGCATTTGCCAGACGCCATTGTGTTCGACCATTTCAGCACCGACAGTCAATGTTCCAGATGGATGACCAAAACAGACTTTATTGCCTGTTTTTGAACTTCTCTTTTCATAAACAATCGTTCCGGGAACACAAGCTGCTGCTGCAATGGCAATCGCTGCCGTTCCCATCATGGCATGATGCAGTTTACCCATCGACATAGCACGTACCACAATATCAATCTGAGATGCATTTACAGTCTTTCCACTCGAACTCACATAGGATTGCGCGGGGGCGGCAAAAGCAATTTTAGGCGTATGCTGACGGGTCTCAGCTTCTGACAAATCAGTAATTAAGCCCATTTTGAGTGAAGCATATGCACGAATTTTTTCAAGTTTAGTAAGTGCTTGAGCATCACTATTAATTGCTTGTTGTAGTTCTGTACCTGTGTAACCCAAATCCTCAGCATGTAAAAAGACCGTTGGAATACCCGCATGAATCATGGTGACTTCAAATGAGCCAACATCTGGAACATCCAGCTGTTCTTTGAGTTTTCCTGTCGGGAAAATGCCTATCGTTGCTTCAGGGTCAACTGCTTCGCAAAATGCCAGTGCAATTTCTGCCGCAGGAAATGTCACACCATCCAGTTCAAAGTCACCCAATTCCTGAACTTGACCATCTACAATCGGCACATGGGCAATAATGGTTTGCTGAATATTGACCTGCCAAATCCGAACTGTACAAATGCCATTTTCAGGAATTCGACTGGCGTCCACCAAACCTTGATGAATCGCATATGGCCCCACTGCCGCAGATAAATTGCCACAATTACCGCTCCAGTCGACAAAAGCTTGGTCTATAGCCACCTGTCCAAATAAATAATCGACATCATGCTCAGGCTGTTGGCTTTTGGCAACAATCACCGTTTTACTGGTACTGGAAGTTGCGCCCCCCATGCCATCAATTTGTTTTGCATAAGGGTCTGGGCTGCCGATCACACGTAATAAAATTTTATCGCGTGCTTCACCTGCCACTTGAGCTGCTTCGGGCAGATCCTTCAGGTTAAAGAACACGCCTTTACTGGTTCCACCACGCATATATGTTGCTGGAATTGTCATTTGTTTCTGAGCAGCCATTTCCTTATTTTCCTATCTTCTATATTGTAAAAATAACTCACCTTGCATGAGTCTAGACAATATCATGAAGCCAAATTGTCGACAATTCTATTCGACTATGGGGGAACTCGGTAAAAACCAGCCTTTTTTCAATATTATTTTGCCATAAAAAAAAGCCCAAGTTGATCATCAACTTAGACCTTTTTAAAGCAAGTAATCTTCAGTCAAATCATGCTTCTTCGTCATCTTCATCATCAAATAGATAACTCATACAGCCCCAACCGTCATAACGACCAGAGAATTGTTCAGCAATATGCCCCAACCATTCCTCTAAATCCACCAAATCATCATGCTCTAAAATCATATTAATATGAATATTGAGTACCCATAAATGAGTTTGATCTTCTTGCTGATCCTCTTGATATAATGAGATTTTTTGTTCTTGATGCAGTAAATGTAGCGCACATTGATCGGCATGCTGCTGCTGTTCAAAGACAATGGTAAATTCAACCTCATAAGGTTCATTGAGGTCACTACCATCTTCAAACATTTGCCACAAGAGATTGCCATTGTCGTTTTCAGGAAATTGTTGATAATCGCGTGTCATTGTTGTGCCCTTATCGTGAACTAGCTGTTGTTATAAAATACAGCTTAGCTCATTTTTATTGCAATTTTACGATCTATTCAATAAAAAATATTGTCAACAATTTAACAATTTGATACATATTTAGCAGTTAAAATGAGGCTGGTAAATCCAGTTCAATATTCTGACGAGTTAAAGGCTGCTGAAATGCCAGATACGAGGCATGCAATGCCATACGAGGCAAAGTAAATCTTTTAGGTTCAGGATGATACAGCTCATCGCCCATAATAGGATGCCCAATGTGTGCCATGTGCACACGCAGTTGATGTGAACGTCCTGTAATAGGTGTCAACTTAACACGACTGATATTGGTTTCAGCATTGTAATTGATGCGTTCAAAAAGCGTTTTGGCTGTTTTACCATGCTCAAAGCTGACCATTTGTTTCGGGCGATTTGGCCAATCTGTAATGAGTGGGACATCAACCGAACCCTGAAGCGGAATCTGACCCTGTACCAAAGCGATATAGTGTTTTGTCACCTGACGTGCCTGAAACAATTTACTCATCGCTACTTCTGCATCGCGATGTTTAGCAAAAATCAGTAGACCAGAGGTTGCCATGTCTAGACGATGTGTGACTTTAGCCTGCGGATATATTGCCAAAACACGTAAATAAGCACTATCTTGATGCTCAGGCAAACGCCCCATAACCGAAAGTAAACCTGCTAATTTATGAATAATCAATAAATCAGCATCTTCATAAACAATATGTAATGGATCTTGAGGTGGGCAATAAACAAATGAAGGATCGACAGGCATGGGGATTTTCACAAACGTGTACAGGTGGGCAACATAGCAATGCCTCTATACCCTGTCAATATTGTTATCTACGGCGATATAAGTACAACTTCGACATTTGTTCTAGATCTAGACGGGTAAATGGACGATTTTGCTGACGGACTTGAGTCAAATAGGCGGCACATTGCGTATTTTGTTCGACCATATTGGCAATTTGCACTGCGTATTCAGGATTGATTTCTGCATTGCACAGCCGTCCAAACCGCGAAGCAAACATGGCGCTCAAAACAAAGACAATAAAACAACCCAGCATTAATTTGGGTACAAGCACAAAAGGCAATTGGCGATATATCACTAAAATAGCCACTGCCAACAAAAATGCCACAACACAAAGAACTGCACAATAATTTCGACAGCGTGGCGCAAGCCGACACAGGCGAGGCAGATCGTTCGCCTGTAATAACCTTTGTGCAGGCATATATAAAATTCTAATGAGTGTTAAACACATAGCGATATCCTATCTAGTGTTTTTTATTCATTTCAGTCAACAAGTCCAATTGAATTTCTTGAATTTGTGCCAGTCGTTCCCATTGATGTGAAAGCAAATGATCTATTTTTTCATGTAAATGGCGAATTTCTAATTCCGCCTTGAGATTAATTTGATAGTCATGTTGAGAACGCAAGCGATCTTTGGCTTCTTGCCGATTTTGGCTCATCATAATGATGGGCGCTTGAATCGCGGCTAAACAGGACAATACTAAATTTAGCAAAATAAATGGATAAGGATCAACAGGATGAACGATAAAAACCACCGTATTCATCACAATCCAAATGATCAAAAAAAGCCCAAAAAGAATCAGAAACGACCAACTCCCTCCAAAACTGGCAATTTTATCGGCAAGCTTCTCTCCAAATGTCCAATTTTGATCGAATTCGGTTTCAATGTTCTTACTGATCAATTCATGATACTGCATACTGCTAATGACCTCTCGCTCTAGATCGGTCAGCTCGCCTTTTTCAGATCTCAGTAAAGAATGAACATATTGAATACGATAATGCGTTAAATCCGAATGGCAAATAAAACTCTTTGATGACCACTCAGGATAATCCTTACGGATTTCCGTTATAATCACATCACGAATCGCATCACTTGGCACAAGTGCTTTTAAAGGAAATTGTTTTTTACATACCGCACAATAATGAAGTGGAGTTCGAGTATCCATAATATACTGATGTTTTTAATCTTATGCCCATCATGATAGCAAGATTTGACCGTTTTATGGCAATCCCTGCATAGTTAATCATGTCAAATCGATTATCTGACAAATGAAACCACTGTGTATGTACACGTTTTAAAAATGGTCGTGCAAATACCAACATCAAAAACCAAAAAATAAGAATAATGTAATTGATTAAAGTAGCGTATTGTAAAACGTGCCTTAGAAACTCATAACTCATAGTATCTCTCCGACAAGGCAGATACCATGCGCATAAACCGAAAGTTCCTAAAAATATAGATCACAGTTGAACTGAAAATTAATGATATATTTTCATTAGTTAAATCAAAATGCTTTTAAAAACCTTAAGTTAATACGATTATCTTCTTTAAAACCATTTTCAACCTTAATATCACGTCCATATGCCACGATCAGTTGGGTTGTTGGTGTTGGGCTAATCCCTGTACCCAGCCAAAATTTGGTTTGTTTTGCAGCATCGGTGGTAACACCCGCCTGTTTAACATCGCCTGCATTGCTATAGGAAATTCCTGCACGCAAATCGACTTTATCACTCAAGAAATAACGTGTATTGGTTTGTAACTGATAACCAATATCCTGCTTGATATCGCCACCCGCAGCGTCGGTATTTTTACCATAAACTGTCATATCCGCAGATACATCCCAAGCCAACTTTGGCGCTAGACGTGTGGTATAAGCAGCCTGAATATTCAATTTATAACGATTTTCACCTAAGTTTAGAGCTTTATTTGATGAATACTCGCCTGTCGGTAAAAATAGATAGGGGGTAATGCCAAAGGTCGAATGTGTGTTAGCATCATGATATAAAAAGAAAATGTTGGCCAAAACAATATCGCCCAAACCACGACTTGAACCCAAATCAGAAATATCCTTACTAGCATCTAGGCGTCCAAATGGAATCAAGATTTGTGGGGCAATATGAATGCCTGCAACATCGGTATAATGTACATAACGTGCAATACCCACATCAGAAGTCAGATCATAATTCCCTACAACCTTATCGCTTCCACTATAAAGTGCATCACGCGTGGCATGTTGATAGTACAAAATGGCTAAATTGGAGCCGCTTGGTGCATAGTCATAATCTCCAGCATCCAAATCTACAGCATGAACTTGACTTAAACTCAGATAAACCGCGATAGCAACAAGGCTATTTTTCAAAAATTTCATATTCCAATCCTTTGAATAACAAACTACTTTAGTCTTACAATGTCTAATTTTTAGACAAAAGATGACTGTTTTCTAATCTACTGTTTTTCTTCTCAAAAAAAGTCATGCGATAGTCGTAATGACTTTTTTTTACTTTATACGATCCAACTATAAATTTTCATGATGACATTATTTAGAAAAAAGAATAATTGTTAGGCTTGACTTGAAAATTAATTAGATTGACTAAAAATTAAACACATCGACAGACTATCCTTGTTTTTCAATAAACATTTTATGGGCTGATTTTGGGCAATATTTTTGTAACTGAGCTATGAATTAGCCATCAGACAATAATTTTTTAATCCTGTTATTTTTTTAAAAATAGAAAGATTTTGAAGATTTTTAGGGTGTCAGGGGAATAACTTCAACAACCATGACTTTGTAAGTGATGACCTTATGCCTATAAACTCTTGATTTATAGCGTCCTAAGCCGAATCGAGACCTTTTGGGTGAGTACACACTTGCGTTATACGCTTTGCTTTGGTGCATGCTACTCTTTTCGATCCCCTTCACACCCTTGAGATATAGTTTAGGGAGTTCAGGATGGGATTGTTTTTCTTAGTCAGAGATTTTTTGAGTTATTTTGATAATTTTTACCTTAAATTTAAAAAATAATGGAAAATATTTCCATATTATAAAAATTAATCGCATTTTAATTACAAAATTAGAGTCTATTTATCATTTTTTTACCAGCATAAATTTAAGTTTATATACAAATGAGAACTAAAAGTACGACTTCGTCATGATCATTCAAAGATGTTTGCCCAATCTAGAAGATCTAATTTCTTACATCTTTCAGACTCATTAATCGATATATACTCACATCAATCCTTTTTGCCTTCACATTGAAGCCATAGCAATACTGAAAAACAATTTTGCCTTTTGGAGAAATTCTGACAGAAAAAAAGTCCAAATTAGCAATAACCGCCACTTTTTCTGGTAATTTTGCATCATTAGACTTTAATCAAGAATCACTAAGCACCATAGTAATCTTGAAATATTGAAGTGATATACAATTCTAATCCATCAATATATCTGCTTAAATATGTACACAAAAATATTTGGTACATGAATTTCTGAGTTGAACTTTGAAATATTTTGAGAGCCAATTTTTAAACAAATACTCTTATTTTTCAAAAACTAAAGAAATTTTTATGGAGAGAAATTAAACTGTGAGAAGTTTTAAGGAAGCTTAAATGAATGAAACAATCATCATGTTCGACATGGATGGAACACTGTTAGATTTAGCATTTGACCAATTTATATGGAATGAACATCTACCTCAGCATTATGCACACCAACATCAATGCTCACTCGCAGATAGCCAAGAAAAGCTTTTCCAGTTTTACCAAAAACATCAGCACACCTTACAATGGTATTCTTCAAAATTTTGGTCAGAAATCGTAGGTAGCGATGTACTACAACTTCAGCATCAATTTCGCCATAAAATTCAAGCGAGATCAGGCTGTCATGAACTGCTACGTGCCTTAAAGCAACATAAACAACAGTGTTGGATTGTAACCAATGCCGACATTGCAAGCCTGGCTCTAAAAATGCAAATGACAGGTCTGAGCAAATATTTTGAACAGATTATTAGCAGTGAAAGTATTGGATATCCAAAAGAACATCCAGAATTTTGGACAACACTACAACAACGTTACCCATTTGACCCTAAACAGTCTGTATTTATTGATGATACTGCTCGTGTTCTCGACAGTGCTAAACGCTTTGGAATTCAGCAGCTTTATACCATTGCCCAGCCCTCTAGCCTTGAGCCTGCACGAGATAGTGCTAAACTAGATTATCCAGTGGTTGAAGAACTCACCGACCTACTGGAGTTACTTTCATTGAATAGACCATATAAGGATATCCATGACAAAACAGCATGACACCCCTCCTGCTGATCATATGCGTGTTGACAAATGGCTATGGGTCGCTCGTTTCTTTAAAACCCGCTCTCTAGCCAAAGCTGCGATTGAGGGCGGAAAAGTCCACCATCAAGGTGAACGGGTAAAAGTTTCCAAAGAAATTCGGGCAGGTATGGAGCTCACCATTCAGCAAGGTTTTGATAAAAAAACGGTCATGATTATTGGGCTAACAGAAACACGCGGCCCCGCCCCCATTGCACAACAACTCTATGAAGAAACCGTGGTCAGTGTCGCCCGTCGGGAACTGATTGCAACACAACGAAAAATGAATAACCTAGCAAGACCTGAGCATCGACCAAGCAAAAAAGATCGACGCCAAATTGGCAAATTTAAACAAGAAAACGACCAACAGTATGCTGAATATTGGTCATATCATGATGATGCTTAGCACGACATATCATGTCGCAGAACAGCAATTTTATATAGCTAATCGAAATCAATTCTGTCACTATGAACATCGTGGACATGCAACAAACCTAAACATCCACTTTGAGTATAGTGACACATTTACATCGTTTTTGAGGTTGTGAGATGGATGAGAATAAAAGCAAAGCGCTCAATGCCGCTTTAAGTCAAATTGAAAAACAATTCGGTAAAAATACCGTAATGCGCCTTGGTGACAATACCGTACAAGCTGTCGAAGCCATTTCAACAGGTTCACTGACTTTAGATATTGCCCTAGGAATTGGCGGTTTACCGAAAGGGCGAATCATCGAAATTTACGGTCCTGAATCATCAGGTAAAACCACCATGACCTTACAAGCGATTGCCCAATGTCAACGCGCTGGTGGTACCTGTGCCTTTATCGATGCAGAACATGCTTTAGATCCACAATATGCTCGTAAGCTTGGTGTAGACATTGACAACCTCTTAGTTTCCCAACCTGATCATGGTGAACAAGCGCTTGAAATTGCAGATATGCTCGTCCGTTCAGGCGCAATCGACCTGATTGTTGTCGATTCGGTTGCAGCACTGACACCACGTGCTGAAATTGAAGGTGAAATGGGCGACTCTCATATGGGCTTACAAGCACGTCTAATGAGCCAAGCCTTACGTAAAATCACTGGTAATGCGAAACGCTCTAACTGTATGGTGATCTTCATTAACCAAATTCGTATGAAGATTGGCGTGATGTTTGGTAGCCCAGAAACCACAACAGGTGGTAATGCACTGAAATTCTACGCTTCTGTACGCCTAGACATTCGCCGTGTTGGACAAGTCAAAGAAGGCGATGAAATCATTGGCTCAGAAACCAAAGTCAAAGTCGTCAAAAACAAAATGGCACCTCCATTTAAAGAAGCACTTTTCCAAATTTTATATGGCAAAGGTGTAAACCAGTTAGGTGAACTTGTTGATCTTGCTGTTCAACAAGAAATTGTACAAAAAGCAGGTGCTTGGTATTCGTATCAGGGCAATAAAATTGGGCAAGGTAAAAATAACGTCATTCGTTATTTAGAAGAAAATACCGCCATGGCTCAAGAAGTTGAACGTATGATTCGTGAACAATTATTAACAACCTCAAATGCAGCTTCAAATCAAGAGAATGAAGAACCTGCTGAATTTTTAGAAAGTTAATATAAACTCCACTAAAACGCCCTACGGGGCGTTTTTTGATTTTTATGGAATCCTGAAATGCGCAATTTCAACCCAGATCATCCGCCACAAAAAACCATGAAAGGCGCACGTCTACGTAGCTATGCCTATGCTTTATTGTGTAAACGTGAATATTCTAAAGCTGAATTAAGAACTAAACTGAACCAGTATGCTGAAGACAACAATGAAGTTGAGCAACTGATTGAAGAACTCAGTCAATATCAGTATCAAAGTGACCAACGTGTTGCCGAGCAAGTCCTGTCGAGCCAAATACGCAAAGGCAAAGGTCCACGACGTATTTATCAAACTTTACAGCAAAAAGAGGTCGATCAAGACTACATACAAGAACAAGTACAAGAAACTGATTGGTTAGAACATGCTTATCGGCTTAAAGTAAAAAAATATGGAACTCAAGTCGAAAAAGATCCAAAATTACAAGCAAAGCAAATTCGCTTTTTGCAATATCGAGGATATGATATGGATGTGATCTTGAAAGCTGTACGAAGAAGTGTACAAGAAGAATAATGGTGGTAGCCCCACTAGCGAAACTTCGGCACATCATAGATCTGCTACCGTTGCTACCTTCCGGTCCTGGCGGGGTTCACAGAGTATAATTGCGAAGCTACCAGCAGGGCTACCATTACAACGACAAGTATAGAGATTTTTAATCAACATGCAATACAAAATTTATTGATTTTAATAAAATCAGAACTGTTTGATTATTAAAGAATCATATTGATTTTATTTTAGCCCAAAATGATGTGTCTCTTGAATCTCTCTCAAAGAAATGCTGAAAATTTGTAAAGCTTACTTGCTTTAAATCCAGTAAAGTTGATAAATAAACGCTAAAATCTTAGCAAGCATTTTTGCTTTGCCTTCTTATTTTGATTTATTCAGGTTCTTCATATGAAGCTTAAAAAGTTAGCATGTGCCCTGCTAGCAGCCACCACTACCGCTGCAGTCTTGGCTGCACCGATTGAAAATGTTTCATTGAGTCAAAATAATAGTAGCGGCTCAACCAATATGACAATAACGAATTCTTCAAGTAGCAATGTTCCTACCAATGTGAACTGGGAACTCATGCAGCGTATTGATCAACTTGAAAATCAGGTACGTAGTATGCGAGGCATGATTGAAGAGCAACAACATACGATTGATCAGCAGCGCCAAGACCTAGACAATCATTACAATGACTTAGACCAACGTTTACAACTCCTTCAACAAAAAGTCGATGGAGATGATGGTTCAGCAGCTTCTGAAGACGCCACCAGTGACGATAGTAGTGCATCAGATGCAACTCCAAGCAACAACTCAACAGCACCAAACAGCACATCTACAACTCCTCCTTCTGTAGCTAAACCAACAACAGATGCAGGAGTACCCCCAGCAAAAAAGCCGCTGAGTGAAAAGGATGCTTATACCTTAGCACTCGATGCCTACAAACAAGGTGGTGCTAAGCAAGCCATCAAACCCATGCAGGATTTTATTAAGAATTACCCAGACAGCATTTATATTGGCAATGCACACTTTTGGCTCGCTGAATTTTATTTGGCAATAGAACCTGCCAATTATAATAATGCTAAAAAGAACTATGAAATTGTGTTTAAACAATTCCCTCAGTCAGCCAAGGCGCCTCGTGCTTTATATCAACTTTATAGCATTGCTAAAAATGTTGATCATAACAATGTTTCTGCCAACCTTTATCGACAACAACTGCTGAAACAATTTCCAAAATCTACGGAAGCAGGCTATCTAAAAAAACCATAAGCTCTGTCAATTATCATAAAAAAGCGCATCATAATGATGTAATGCCAGTCAGTTAAGCAAAAAAAGATAAATTGCTGTAAAAATGAGTGTATGCAAATACACTCATTTGACTCAGTAAAGAAGGTCATTTACTTAGCAACATCAAATGCTGCGAAGAAATGGACGATGCCAATTCAAAATTGGCGTTTAGCAATGAATTGGTTTACGATTCAGTTCGATGATCGATTAAAAGATCATTTATAAAAAATGGAACTTACACAAAATAATTTACAGGCTCTATTGAGGCATACGCCTTTAGAGTCGGCAGGTAATTTGCCTAGACATTTAGAGCATTTATTAGAAAGTTCAAAAATGTATGTATTACCTGAAAAAAGGCATAGGCTGTGTCCAAGAGTAGTTAAAGC
>NZ_BKNN01000030.1 GCF_008993995.1 Acinetobacter brisouii | reverse complement strand
CTGCACGGTAAACCTAAAAGCCAAGTCGCAAGACTTCTAAGTTGAATATGGTGGGCGCTGACGGGATCGAACCGCCGACATTCTGCTTGTAAGGCAGACGCTCTACCAACTGAGCTAAGCGCCCTCATAGGGTTTGGACTTAAAATGGCGCAGCGGACGGGGCTCGAACCCGCGACCCCCGGCGTGACAGGCCGGTATTCTAACCAACTGAACTACCGCTGCACGGTAAACCTAAAAGCCAAGTCGCAAGACTTCTAAGTTGAATATGGTGGGCGCTGACGGGATCGAACCGCCGACATTCTGCTTGTAAGGCAGACGCTCTACCAACTGAGCTAAGCGCCCTCAAAAGCGTTTTTGTAAATGGCGCAGCGGACGGGGCTCGAACCCGCGACCCCCGGCGTGACAGGCCGGTATTCTAACCAACTGAACTACCGCTGCATTTACGCATATCGCATTTGGGTACAAACAATGATTAAGATCTAAAGTGGCGCAGCGGACGGGGCTCGAACCCGCGACCCCCGGCGTGACAGGCCGGTATTCTAACCAACTGAACTACCGCTGCACTAAGATCTTAACGTAAAGGCTTGGTGGGCGCTGACGGGATCGAACCGCCGACATTCTGCTTGTAAGGCAGACGCTCTACCAACTGAGCTAAGCGCCCTTAACGTCTTTATCGTTTGTGAGGTGCATTATAGAGAATCTTGATCTAGTGTCAAACGCTTTTCGATGCATTTCGCACTTTTTGTATCTGAATGATTAAAAAATAAGTTATTTTTCGCAAAATTAGACAGATTTGAATAAATTATATGCATCTATATTGTTAAATTTTAAGGGAATCATAAATTTGTTGATCAAATTGATATTCCGATAAATATACTAAAGCACCTTCATTGATGAGATCAAACACCTCTATGACATCCTGATTTCGCATCCGAATACAACCATGCGATGCCGCAATACCCATTGGCTGATCCTCAGGAGTTCCATGAATATAGATATAACGGCGATACGTATCACAGCCCTCACCCAGATTAAATCCAGCTTCTAAACCTTTGAGCCATAAAATTCGAGATAAAATCCAGTCACGTTCAGGAAACTGCTGTGCATATTCTGTTGAAAAAACCTCGCCTGTTGCTTGACGGGCAATAAAAACGCTATTAATTGGTAAATTATGTCCAAATTTTTCAGAAATTTGATGCCAACCACGAGGGGTTTTACCACTGTTTTCAGCTTCGCCAATACCATTCAACCCTGATGAAATTGAATACTGTTTATTGAATTTTGGCAAAAGTAAAGTTTGGGTTTTGAGGTCAATTAAAATATCAGCATCTTGTAATGAAGCAGGAAGTATCATTATTTTCTCAGAGAATTTTTAGTGGGTTCGGGTCTTTGCCACAACCAAATCGCCACGATCAGCATAGTGACATCCGTAAATAATTTAACTAACAGTGGTGCTTTGGTAAACAGCATAATAATACCACTCAGTAACATCATCCCCGATGCCCAATATTTCGCCTTACGTGGCACAGTTCCATGCTCACGCCAATTACGGAGTGTTGGGCCATATTTGGGGTGTTTGAGTAACCATGCATCGACTTGTGGCCAGCCTTTTGATGCTGCCCATGCTGCTAAAATCAAAAAAACGGTTGTCGGCACACCTGGTAAAATTGCACCTATGATTGCTAATACTAAGAAAATAATGACCAGCATGCGCCAAAACAATGTTTTCATTCAACAGTCTGCTTAGATGAACAATGCTAGTATAAGGTTTTCATGGTGTTTGGTGTAATTTTAATGCTTGCCTATTCTGCACAAACCACGACTTATTTCGAACCTTGGTTAAACTTCCGACAACCTTGTGTACGGCAACTCGCTTTTACAATTGCAAGCCCAAATTTAATTCAACACTTACCCACTGAATTAAACATTCAACACGCTTTTGAAATACACCCTGCTGAACTATGGCAAAAATACTATCAGCAATATCAGGAGCGCCTAATAGAATTAGACCAAAATCCTGCTCCATTACTACAGTTTCTTGCACAGCTTAAAAGTACACGTCTAGGATTACGCTTTGAAATGTTGATCTGGTTTTGGTTACAAGACAACCCTGAGCAGCGTTATCATCCCTATGAAGTGATTGGACATAGCCTACAACAAATCGAGGGGGCTAAAACTTTAGGCGAACTTGACTTTCTGCTATTGAATCATCAAACACAACGCATCGAACACTGGGAAGTTGCTTTAAAATACTATTTAGCAGAAGGTGATTATACTTTGCCTCATTGGTATGGCTTAAATCGTGATGATACTTTTCTCAAGAAGCTACGGCATTTTACTGAGCGCCAATTTCAGTTTGAACATGTATCCTCTCTCGATATTCAGCAGAAATTTGCTATTTTAAAAGGGCAATTATTTTTACCAAATGTTACCGCAGTTACAATTCCAGCATGGATTCAAACTGCTCGACGTTTAGGAAAATGGGGACATACTATTCCCCAACAGCCCATGTATCGTCTCACACGACATGAATGGATTTGCCCGAATACACAAGCAACATCTGCACCTGCAATTTGGTGGTGTAATGATCTTTATTATGATTTTAGCTCACAGCAGCCTTATATGTATCGCCAACCTGCGCTCATTGATTTTGTATACAAATGCTACAATGAATTACATTTTAAGTGTTAAACATCAATACTTTTTCCAATCTGGCTTGTTTATGCTGAGTCTACATTAACAAAAAATGTAACCTTGGAGACTCTTAATGAAAAAAATTCTATTTGCTTCAATCGCTCTCGCTGTTGTTCTTACAGGTTGTAATACTGTGCGTGGGGTTGGTCAGGATGTATCAACAGCAGGTCATGCTGTATCGGATACTGCAACGAAAACGCAAGAAAAAATGTAATTTTCCTGGATATCCAGTTTTAAAAAAACCTTATCTTTCCGATAAGGTTTTTTTATGACAACGTTTCCCCTATCATAATCAGCAAATTCTAGCCTGTTATATTCCTGCTGCTTATGTCTACCTCTGAAACTCTCGATCTTAGTTTACAACTTTTACGCCAACCCTCAGTCACACCCGTTGATCACAATTGCCAAAACATCATGGCAGAACGCCTTGCAAATGCTGGTTTTAACATTGAACCTATGCGTTTTGGAGATGTTGACAATCTATGGGCACGTCGTGGCACAACAGAACCTGTATTTTGTTTTGCAGGACATACTGATGTTGTACCTACAGGTAACTTAGATGATTGGAAAACTCAGCCATTTCAGCCTGAAATTAAAGATGGGAAACTATATGGGCGCGGTAGTGCTGACATGAAAACAGCCCTAGCTGCGATGGTCGTGGCAACGGAACGCTTTGTTGCCAAACACCCTGATCACAAAGGTTCAATTGCTTATTTGATTACTTCTGATGAAGAAGGCCCTGCAATTAACGGCACAGTGAAAGTGATTGAAACCTTAGAAGCTCGCCAAGAAAAACTGAAATGGTGTTTGGTCGGTGAACCATCAAGTACGCATCGCCTTGGAGATATTGTTAAAAATGGTCGGCGCGGTTCACTCAATGCTGTACTCACCATTCAAGGTAAGCAAGGTCATGTTGCCTACCCTCACCTTGCCAACAACCCAATCCATCAAGCATCTGCTGCGATTAATGAACTATGTACGACTGTTTGGGATCATGGCAATGAATACTTCCCTGCAACATCTTTCCAAATCTCCAATATTCATGCAGGCACTGGGGCAACCAATGTCATTCCGGGCACATTGAAAGTGACTTTCAACTTCCGTTATTGTACTGAAGTCACTGCTGAGCAGTTACAGGCGCGTGTAATTGAGATCCTCAACAAGCATGGTCTCACTTTCGACATTCAATGGACACTCTCAGGCTTACCATTTTTAACGCCAGTTGGCGAGTTGGTTCAAGCAACACAACATGCTATTCGTCATGTCTGTGGAATTGAAACCGAACTTTCGACCAGTGGCGGTACTTCAGATGGTCGCTTTATTGCACCAACAGGTGCACAAGTTCTTGAATTAGGCGTTTTAAATGCAACAATTCACCAAATCAATGAACATGTCAATGTTGATGATCTTGAGCCTCTTGCTCATATCTATGAAGAAATTTTAGTGCAACTTCTTGCCTAAAAATGAAAGAAGCCTTCACGTATGAAGGCTTCTTTTCGAAATCACACGCAGACTAGATCGTTATACCTAAGGCACGCTGAATCTCGACCAAGTTCGGAATCTGGTACTGTTTACCTTCAGAGACCACATACTGAAAGACTTTCACGTCATCGACAGGGCGATCATCATCTACAACCTCAGAAATACGTAGGCGAATACCTTGTGGCATGTCATTACACAGCAATGCAAAACGCTGCGTAATTTCCTCCCCTTCAATAATCAAAGCAATTCCATCTTTTACATTCGGGTTATGAATTGAATAAACAGGTAAATCCACCTCATGCCATGTCAAAGCATTGACCTGTGTTGGACTGTTTTGTGCAGACAATACAATATTTTGAGGAATCAGCATCGGCACTTGGTTATAACACTCAATAATATAAGCATCAATAAATCCTGTTGAAACAGAAATTAAGTGCTGTAATTCTTGTTGGTCAATTTCATGTACACGTTCAGTATTCATTCGTGATTATCCTCAAGCCTTTTCCAAAACTTGCTCAATATGCTGGAGCAAATCTGCTTCTTGGAATGGTTTACCCATATAGTGCGTTACGCCCAAGCTAAATGCACGCTCACGGTGTTTTTCACCTGTACGTGATGTAATCATGATGATTGGTAAATCTCGATAAATTGAATGGTGACGTAACATATTGGTTACTTCGAAACCATCCATTCGTGGCATTTCAATATCGAGCAACATTACATCTGGTTTGATATGCTCAATTTGCTCAATTGCATCGACACCATCTTTAGCAGTCACCACATCATAACCATGACGTTCTAATAAGCGCGAAGTTACCTTACGTACTGTCACAGAGTCATCGACAATCATCACCAATTGACGAGCACGGGTAGCTTTCACAGTATCACGACGCTGTTCAGTCAATGCTGTCGTACGTTGTGTACTTTGAATACGGCGGGCAATATTATGACCATCTAGAATCAAACATACCTGACCATCACCCAAAATGGTTGCACCACCAATTGCATCAATTTTCGCTAGCTGTTGTCCTAATGGTTTTACAACAATCTGTGCACGAGAACCGATCAACTGATCGACTAATAGCGCAACAGTTTGGTTGTTATTCCCTTTAATTAATAATACAGGGAGTGAATGCCCAATATTGGCTAAACGTGGCTGAGGTTGATAGCCCACAAACTCCGATACATAGCGCAGCTTATATTTTTGACCATCAATACCAAACACTTCGTCATTACTTTCAAAGTAATCCGCCAAAGCTTGCGGTGAAATTCGAACAATACGTTCAATCTGAGTCAATGGAATCGCAAATTGCTGATCAGCGACTTTTACCATCAAGGCATCACTCACCGCTACAGTCGTTGGTACACGAATAACAAAGGTTGAACCACGTCCTTGTTCAGAACGAATAGAAATGTGACCACCTAATGTCTTAATTTCACTTTGTACAACATCTAGACCAACACCACGACCCGAAATCTGAGTTACAGCTTTTGCGGTGGTTAAGCCTGAATGGAAAATGTACTGTAAAATTTCTTGCTGAGTTAAGTTGTGATCAGCACTGATTAAGCCTAATTGACGTGCTTTATTTTCAATTTTGCTTGGATCAATACCACGACCATCATCACGTACTTCAACAATAATGTCTGAACCTTGACGACTGATTTCAATTTCAATACGACCAGCTTCAGGTTTACGTGCTGCAAGACGCTCTTCACCTGATTCAATACCATGGTCAATTGCATTACGTAGCATATGCTCTAATGGCGTAACCAAACGCTCAAGAATACTACGGTCAAGCTCGGCATCTTGATTGACCAAATTCAGATTGACCGCACGATTCAAGGTGGATGAGGTTTGACGAACTAAACGTTGTAAACGGCTGACAATACGTGAGAATGGTACAAGTCGTACACGCATCAAGCCATCTTGCATTTCTGCCTGAATACGAGATTGTTGTAACAGCAAAGCTTCCGCATCACGAACTTTATCTGCAAGGGTGACTTTAAAGTCAATCAAATCCGAAGCAGATTCGGCAAGCGATTTAGATAACTGGTTCAATGACGAATATTGGTCCATTTCCAATGGGTCAAAGTCAGCATAACGCGAATTTTCCATGCCATGTTTAGCAATAATTTGCGTTTCAAGTTCGCCTTCCATTCGACGTAACTGATCGGATAAACGCTGAATTGCCAATTCCATTTCATTTAATGTCGTGGTGAATTGGCTGATTCCCATTTCAATACGCGAGCGGTTAATTGCATTTTCACCCGTCAAGTTGATCATCTTCTCAACTAGACCAGCAGAAATACGAATCATCTCATTGCTTTGATCTGTCGTGCTTTCTGTATCCCACTCACCAAGCATTGAAGGAGGCTCTGTACCATCCCCTTCAACAAAGCCAGCGAAGCTACTAATCGCTGTATCAAATTGACCTGCAACCTGTTGTGGCAACTGTGCAGACAAATCAATAAATTCAATCGCTGCAAGCTGACGTTTTAATGGTTCAACATCATCATATTGATTTGCATGAATTGAAATTTGTAGCCATGCAATAGTATTCAATAGCAAATTGTCATATACATTTGAGCTAAATTGACGCAATGCAAATTGTTCAAATGTATTTTCTAATGCTGTTGTAATGTCAATGACAGGCTGTATGCCTGCCATACGTGCAGCACCTTTAATGGTATGCGTATCACGTTGTAACTGAAGCAATAAACTACGGTTAGTACGGTCATCAAACCACGCCTGCAACTGAGCACGAATTCGCTGAATAAGCTCTTGAGTTTCTTCAAGGAAGCTTTGATGAATCATGGCTTGCAATTCAGCATCTTCTGATTTAACAGCCTCAACTTCACGTACCGCAACAACTTCATTCTGCCCTACGGCTTGGGCAGATTCAGATTCAGATTCAACTGTTGCAAGCTCATGTAAAACCTGCAATGTTGCTGTCGCAGGATAATCAATCCCTTTTTGTTGAATCACTTCAACACGTTCAGCAATCTGGTCTTGAGCCAAACGCAAAACTGCCAGTAGATATTCTGTAGGTTGAAGTTGCTGATGAATCAGCTTTTCATATACTGTTTCTAACTCATGCGCAATCAAACCAATTTGCGATGCTTGTATCATATTTGCACCACCTTTTAAGGTATGCAAATGACGCATTAAGACATTCAAATATTCTGGCTTATGATTTTCTTGTAAATAAGCATTAAAATCATGATCAAGCTCTACCAACAAATCTTCAGCTTCATCGAGGAAGATTGAAGTCAGGTCAGCATCAGGTAAGACCACTGCCTGTGCACTTTCCACAGCCAAATGATCGCTGAAAATACGTTGCGCAACACGGCTGATTGGATCACTCAGATGGGTTGTCACAGGTTCAACAGCCACAGGTAAAGCTGTCTCTACTGTAATTAAGTCAACAGGAATCACTGACTCAGGTGCTTGAGTAATCAATGGTTGATGTACTTGATCAATCGATGGCTGCAATAATTCATGCAAAACTTTGAGTGTTGCAGTTGATGCATAATCTTGCTGTGATTCACGTACCACATCAATACGATCACCCATTGCATCAAGAACCAAACGCAATACTGCGACCAATTTTGGTGATGTCTGTAATTGCTGATTAATCAAACGCTCAAAGATTGTTTCCAATTCATGCGCAATCAGACCAATATTCTTCGCCTGAATCATATTTGCACCACCTTTTAAGGTATGTAAATATCGCATTAAATGATTCAGTGCTTTTAGATGTGTTGGCTCTTCTTGATACACATTAAATGAATGATCAATTTGTCTTAAGAGATCATCTGCTTCATCGAGGAATACATCAACCAAATCTTGATCATCAAGTACAATTGCATCGCCTTGCTGATCTTGCAACAAACGCTGAACATAGCTGGCAACATCCAAGCCCGCTTCAGTTGTTTCTGCCTGTTCTTGAACTTGATTCATCCAGTCTAACAAGTCACTCAGAACATGCTCTGTTTGACCTGACAGATAAACCGTTTGACCTGTTGCTAACAAGTCAAAATAATGAATCAATTCCTGATGGGTATGATCAAACAATTCAAATGTATAATCTGAATCGAGTAACCAACGCTTATCTTGCAATTTTTGATAACATGACTTCAGTTTGTCTGCAAGCTGGTGCAGAGCAAGCGTTGAAAACTTCTCTGTATGTTCACTTAAAATTGCAGACTCATGAATTAATTGATCTAGATATATTGCTGTATCATCTTGAACAGACTTTTCAAAGTCATGCTCAGCATCCAACAAATGATCAATATTCAAAGCCATAATATCATTAATCAGACCACTGACACTAAATTCCTGTCTGCTTTGTTCTTGATTTTCTTGATAATTATTCCAAATTTGAGCGAATTCTTCAGCAGCTTGCTGACCTTGTTCTGACCCTTCAGGTGTCAAATCAGCTAAATAAACTGTAATAAAGTCTGAAAAACTTGCCAATAAATCATTTTCAGCATCAGTTAATGATTTCTCTTCCTGCAAATGGGCTTTTAAAGCATGTTCGACATTCGCACTCGCCTGAAAAATAGGCTCAATATGTGCCATGCCTGAACTACCCTTAAGAGTATGCAGTGCACGAATCAATGCATCTGTTTGTTTTGCAGATGGATCTAGCTGTTTTAAGAAATGATTAATTGTTTCAAGATGTTCAAACGCTTCTTCAAGATAAATTGCCAATGTTTCTGACAATACTAGCTCTTCTTTTGCGACCACTGTAGGCACGACTACAGGCTGCTCGACAGGTACAAGCTCAGGTGTCGCAATATCAATCAACTCAAGCCCAGTCACATCAGCTTCATTGCTCAGATTTGCAGTCACCATAAGCAAATCATGCAAAGCTGCATCAGGTGTTTGCTGTTGCTGTAACTGCTGCCCCAATAGCACCAATGGACGCAAATCCAGAGTTAATGCTTGTTGCTGTTGCAATAATGGGTAAAGCTTATATTGAAAAACCCGAAAACATGCCAATGCAAACTGCTGAACCTGCGTAGAAAAATCAACGCTTTTCGCAATTACTCGATTTAATAAGTCTTCAGTTGTCCAAGCTAGCTCACCAGCCTGATACGCCCCAACCATTCGCCCAGACCCTTTCAAAGTATGAAAATAACGGCGAATGTCTTTTAAATATTGTTCATTATCGGCATCTGCTAGCCATAATGGAAAGAGATGCTCAAACTCAGCCAAGATATCCTGAAGCTCTTCAACAAAAATCTCTAAAATTTCAGCATCTTGGTCTAAATAAGTATCTTCAGGCAACGAGATCGTTGTTACTAAATTTTTTAGTATTTCTTTCATCGCTCAAACTTCTTCTGTTTAGCTTGATATTGTTGAGCGCAAGCTAGAACAATCTAGCTACTGCGGTTGCTCCAAGAGCTTTTCATTCTAGAATAAAAAGCTCTTTCGACAGATCTAAGTTATTCTGGCAACTTAAAGTCAGTTACAGATTCACGAAGTGATTCCGCCATATTTGCCAATTCAGAGACTGATCGCGCTGTATCGAAGGTTGCTGTCGTTGTCTGTGATGTAATATCTTGTACAACGCTCATCGTATTTGCAATATGACTTGCAGATGCAGACTGTAACTGAGCAGTATTAGAAATGTTATCAATCAACTGTGCCAATGCTCTCGATACGTTTTGAATTTCATCCAAGGCAACACCCGCATCCTTAGCCAAGTTCGCACCACGTACAACCTCGGCAGTGGTATGTTCCATCGAGATAACGGCTTCGTTCGTATCGGCCTGAATGGTTTTTACAAGGTTTTCAATCTGTTTAGTTGCAGATGCAGAACGTTCCGCAAGACGCTGTACTTCGTCGGCAACAACCGCGAAACCACGACCTGCCTCACCCGCCATAGATGCCTGAATTGCTGCGTTCAATGCCAAGATGTTTGTTTGGTCGGCAATATCGTTAATTAACGAGACGATGTTACCAATCTCTTGTGAAGATTCACCCAAACGTTTAATACGTTTTGATGTTTCCTGAATCTGTTCGCGAATATTGTCCATACCTTCGATTGAACGATGTACGACATCAGCACCATTGGCAGCAATAACAACCGAACGCTGTGCTACACCCGCTGACTCTGTTGCGTTGGCAGATACTTGGTCAATTGACAATGCCATTTCGTTAATCGCTGCAGATGCACCTGCAATCTCTTGTGCCTGATGCTCAGATGCTTCTGCCAACTGGTTAGTAATATGTTGAGTATCTTGTGAGTAACGTGCAACTTCTTGAGATGTATCATTAATTCGAGATACCAAGTCACGTAACTGGTCGATCGCAAAGTTAATGGAGTCGGCGATTGCCCCTGTGAAGTCTTCAGATACCGTTGCGTAACTACGTAAGTCACCATCCGCCAAGTCTGCAATTTCATCCAGTAAACGTAAAATCGCGTTTTGGTTACGGTCGTATTCTTCTTGTAAGCTTTCCATACGTGCTTTATCAGCTTGACCACGGAGGCTTAATAAGCGATATGCACAATACAAGAAGCCAACAAAGCTGACAATTAACAGGAATGCAAAATAAATAGTTGCTGTTGCTGTACTAGAGAGCTTGTTTAATGCTGCTAAAAGCTCACCTGACTGGTTAAAAATTTGTGCTGCAGCTTTTTGTACAGCCGCAACTTTTGCAGAGTTATTATAAAGAACTGCTGCACCTGTCTTAATAACTTGGTCATATTCAGCTTGAATTTCAGTTAACTGATCACGTAAATCTGGATCTTCAATACGAGCAACACCTAATTCAGCACTACCATTGAGCTGTGCATTCAAATATTTACCAAACGTATCAGCATCTGTTTTAAAGTCATTTGCCGATTCTTTTGCAGTATCTGAAACTGATAAAATCTCATCAATCGAACGTAAAATACGTTCTGCAATAAAGACTTGGTTTTTAGCAATAATTACTTGACCTGCAGGCATATTACTACGAACCATTTGATCTACAACGGAGTTATATTCAGCCTGCATACCAGGAATGACCTGACTAATCGCAACGTTCGTATCATATAACTGGTTCAAAATTTTCTCATTTTGAACAATGGTATCAATATTCTTAGAGGTTTTCGCCCATTCATCATCAACCTTTTTCAAATTATCAGCACCACTATGCACTGTTTTAAGGTTTGCTAAACTGGCATTAAATTGCTGCTGTAGTGTTTTTAATTTTTTAATCGATTCATCTGAGCCTGAAGCCGTTGCTTCAGTTGTTTGACGGGAAATCATCTGAGATAGCAAACGTAAATCACCTAGACTTTCCGTCAAGGTTTTGTTACGTGGCACACTGTATGCCAAAACCAACAGGAGTACAAAAGACACAACTGCACAAACCAAACCCATTTGAATAAATGGTTTTGCGCGATCACGGTCACCAAAGGTTTCCGATGTTGCATCTAGCGTTTTTCTAATTTTACTAACGAAACCGTCACTATTTGTTGTACTGACTTGGTCTGTTGCACCCTTTAATTTATCAAAAAAGCCCATCCAGCTTCTCCCCAGAATCGCAATATTTAGGCGATGTAATCATTTATTACTTGATCGCGGCATTCATATATTCGGTATCTTTCAGCATACGGCTGAATAAGAAAACGTTCCAATCTCGTTGATGCTGGCTAAAATAGCCTTGGCAGTATTTTTGTAGTCGTTGATCTAAAGATCGATTACTCGAAAAGAAGCTTCTTTTGTTAAAGTGCTGAATACCAAGTACTTGATCTACGGCCAATCCTAAATATTGATCTTGATGACTAATACATAGTACTTTTTGTTGGCTTGGATTACGACTTTCTTCACCCGAAAAGTATTCAGGTAAATCAGTAATCGATAGAAGTCGACCACGAATATTTGCCAATCCCTTTAGCCATGACTGGCTATTCGGGATAGTGGTATAATGTGGATAATAAATAACTTCGGATACTTCACCGAGTGGAGCAACGAAATATTGCCCCAAGATTTCAAACGCAATGCCTGACCATCGATTTACTTCATTTTCGCTTGAGGTATAGTTCTTATTTCCTCGTTTTGCTAAGCGAAGTAATTCGATAAAACCGTTTGCTGCCATAGCCTATCCTGCATTAAGATACTGTTTGATCACATCAATTAATGCTTGTTCTTCCACAGGTTTTGTTAAATAATCGCGCGCACCTTGACGTTTTCCCCAAACACGGTCAGTCGCCTGATCTTTTGTACTTACAATAATAATTGGGATATGTTTGGTTTTTTCCCCTCGTGTAATTTGACGAGTTGCCTGAAAACCATTCACTCCCGGCATTACAACATCCATGAGAATCAGATCAGGGAGTGCAGATTCAGCAAGTGTTACTCCATCTGCACCATTGCTTGCATCAAGCACTTCATAGCCATGTTTAGTGAGGATCTCTTTAAAACGAAAAGTTTCTGTAGGAGAGTCATCTACGATTAAAATACGTGCCATTCTTTAATTTTCCCAAAAACACTTATGCAACGTGTGTACGAATTGCATCAATCAATTCATCTTTACTAAATGGTTTAGTCAGATATTGATCTGACCCAACAATACGACCTTTTGCCTGATCAAACAAGCTATCTTTACTCGATAGCATGATAATTGGAATATTCTGATATTGTTGTGAATTTTTGATTAAAGCACAGGTTTGATAACCATCTAGACGTGGCATCATGATATCGACAAATATAATATCTGGATTCGTTTCAGCAATTTTTGATAATGCTTCAAATCCATCTACCGCAGTCACAACATCATATCCTTCACGTTGTAAAAGTGTTTCAGCTGTACGACGAATGGTTTTTGAATCATCAATTACCATAACTTTTAAATTTTTTGGGTTATCTTCTTGCATTTAATGATCCCTTCCCATTGAAACAATGAAAATCGCAGTATTTAGATGGGTTTTTCACAGTTATTTACAGATATTAAACATCTATTTTATTGCTTTTTCAACGAAGCTTTTCTGCTACTTTGCCCATTTTTATTGACCTAATTAACAAAGTATTAATTTTTAGCGAAATAGTTTACTTTTTTTTCATGAAAAACTTAAATTAGTCTTGAGTCGAGTAAAATGCTTAGCGGATAATATGAGCTGAATTGATAAAAAATCTGATTATTTTTTCAACGTTTGGAGCAAATATGAATTTTAAACAGCGAAAGTTGATCAAAATAATCACCTGTCTTTTTATATTCTTTATTACTTCTCCAATTAGCTTCGCTGACAATGCAACACAAATGCCTGCTTGGTATCGCTATTATGACAACAATGGTGTAGCAACCATTAGCTCATCTGTTTCACCCGCACACATTCGTAGAGGATATGATGTCCTCGGCCGTCGAATGCAAGTCTTACGCCATGTCCCTGCATTCAGTTCAGAAAGAGCCCAACAAAGTGCTCAATCCCATACAACGCAATCCAAACAGCGCGAAACTGATCAACTATTAAAACAAGCTTATACCTCAAGCCGCACAGCAGAACTCAAAAAACAGGCTTCACTAAAAGCAATTAAGATCCAAATTGGCATTCAACAACAACGTGTCAAGGATATTTACACTGATCAACTCAACTTACGTCGCCAAGAACAAGAATATGTCCGACAAGGCAAGTCTGTCCCTCCTACTTTAAAAAATCAGCTCAAGCAAAATGATCTGAACATTAACAATGGTAAAGCCAGTATTTTATCCTTACAGAATAATTATCGCGAAACACAGTTAAAATATGATCGAATCATTTCCCGTCTTAAATTAATGGAATAATTCAGCACAATCCATGTCATAATTTTGCAGCCAAAATGCTTCAATTTTTTGCAGTGTTTTTATCGTATAATTTTTTCAACTTTTAAAGTACTAGGACAACCTCCATGCGCGCGAGTCGCTTTTTATTTGCAACGTTAAGAGAAACCCCAAACGATGCGGAAGTTATTTCGCACCAACTTATGCTTCGAGCAGGCATGATTCGTAAATTGGCATCAGGTTTATACACTTGGTTGCCCATGGGTAAACGTGTGCTAAATAAAGTTGAAGCGATTGTTCGTGAAGAAATGAATCGCTCTGGTTCTTTAGAAGTGTTTATGCCTGTGACTCAACCCGCAAGCCTATGGGAAGAGTCTGGTCGTTATGTGCAATACGGCCCTGAACTTCTACGTTTTAAAGACCGCCATGACAATCCGTTTGTGCTTGGCCCAACGCATGAAGAAGTGATTACTGATCTAGCGCGTAATGAACTCAAAAGTTATAAGCAACTCCCGATCAACTTCTATCAAATTCAAACCAAATTCCGTGATGAAATTCGCCCACGTTTTGGGGTCATGCGTTCACGTGAATTTATTATGAAAGATGCATATTCATTCCATGTGGATCAAGCCTCTCTTCAAGAAACGTATGATGTGATGTACGACACTTATTGTCGTATCTTCACACGCTTAGGTTTGAATTTCCGCCCAGTACAAGCCGACACAGGTTCAATCGGTGGCTCGGGTTCTCACGAATTCCACGTACTTGCAGACAGTGGTGAAGACGATATCGTATTCTCAACTGAATCTGATTACGCAGCCAATGTTGAAAAAGCGGAAGCTGTTTTAGTCGGTGAACGCCAAGCACCTGCTCAAGAACTCCAAGTTGTAGAAACACCGAATACAAAAACCATTGCTGATGTTTGCGCATTCTTAAAATCTGATCCTAAAGACTCTGTGAAAGCACTTTTGGTTCAAGGTGTTGCACAAGAAGATGGCAATGTTCCTGTCGTTGCATTATTCCTTCGTGGCGATCATGAACTCAATGAAATTAAAGCTGAAAAGCATCCACAAATTGCAGCTCCACTGACGTTTGCCACTGAAGCTCAATTACAGCAATATGGTTTAACTGCGGGTTTCACAGGCCCACAAGGCTTAGTTGAAAAAGGCTTAACCGTTATTGTTGACCGCGCTGCATCTGTCTTATCTGACTTTGTTGCAGGCGCAAACCAAGTTGATCACCATGCGACTGGCGTAAACTGGGAACGTGATGCGCAAATCAGTGAAGTCTATGATCTACGTAATGTCGTTGACGGCGATCCATCTCCAGATGGTCAAGGCGTTCTACAAATCAAACGCGGTATTGAAGTCGGTCACATCTTCCAGTTAGGTCAAAAATACTCTGAAGCCTTAGGCTGTAAAGTTCTAGGTGAAGATGGTAAACCTCTCACTGTGACTATGGGCTGTTACGGCATTGGGGTGACTCGTGTAGTGGCTTCTGCAATCGAGCAAAACTACGATGACAAAGGGATTATTTGGCCATCAGCGATTGCACCATTTGAAGTGGCAATCGTACCAATGAATGCACACAAATCACCGCGCACTTTAGAAGCCGCTGAAGCACTTTATGCAGAATTACAAGCGCAAGGTTTTGATGTATTGCTAGATGATCGTAATGAACGCCCAGGTGTAAAATTCTCTGACCTTGAGTTAATGGGTATTCCACATCGTATTGTGATTGGTGA
This sequence comes from Acinetobacter brisouii, assembly GCF_008993995.1. Lineage (GTDB taxonomy): Bacteria > Pseudomonadota > Gammaproteobacteria > Pseudomonadales > Moraxellaceae > Acinetobacter > Acinetobacter brisouii_A. The sequence continues at coordinate 19,019 of NZ_BKNN01000030.1, read as the reverse complement.
AAAAGGTCTTGAAGCAGGCACTTTTGAATATAAAGGTCGTCGCGATGCTGAATCCGTCAATATCAGCAAAGATGAACTTCTTGCAAAACTCAAAGGCTAATTTGACCGCATAAAAAATCCCGCAAATTTGCGGGATTTTTTATATTCGACTGTTCGTGCGCGTGATTAAGCCTTCGGCAATGTTACACCTTGCTGACCTTGGTATTTACCACCACGATCTTTATAAGAAGTTTCACAAACTTCATCTGATTCAAAGAACAGCATTTGCGCAACACCTTCACCTGCATAAATACGTGCTGGTAAATTAGTGGTGTTTGAAAATTCCAAAGTCACGTGCCCTTCCCATTCAGGTTCAAGCGGTGTCACATTCACAATAATACCGCAGCGTGCATAGGTTGATTTACCTAGACAGACGGTCAATACATTACGTGGAATACGGAAATACTCCACTGTACGTGCCAATGCAAAAGAGTTTGGCGGAATGATACAAACATCAGATTCAATATCGATAAAACTTTTGTCATCAAAGTTTTTAGGATCAACAATTGCAGAGTGTACATTGGTAAAGACTTTAAATTCGCGTGCACAGCGAACATCATAACCATAACTAGAAACACCGTAAGAAATCAGTTTCTCACCCTGTTCATTATAGCGAACCTGATTCGGTGCAAACGGTTCAATCATACCGTGTTGCTCACTCATTTCGCGAATCCAACGATCAGACTTAATGGCCATGTAGCTATTCCAAAATCACAAATCAATCTTTAATTGGGTTGTACTTTAACTGAAATTGAGCTTTTTGACCATGATCAATATAGACGAATCAATGCAGAATAGCTGAGTGGGATTGAAAAGGACATCAACATCACAGAAGCGGTTCGTTGTAAGTTACATGGATTCAACCATGAAATTTTATTTTTAGTTAAATACGTTCCGAGCATAATCCAGCATAATGCAATCGGTGCTAGCAATAACAAAAACAGGCTCATATGACTCAAATAAACTGAAATATAATGCCATGCGGCTTTTGGGAAAATGACCGATGCAAATACTAAACCTTTGGGGTTAAATAAGGTTGCAACCAAGAGCTCACGTGGTGAAATTAAGCTTTGCTGCATATTCAGATCTTGCTTGGCTGTTTTCCAGAGTTTTATTGCCAAATACAACATATAACTGGCGCTGAGTAGTTGTAATAACTTAGGTAGCACAGGCAAACGTTGCTCAACCAAGCCAATCATGAGTCCCCATGCGGTAATCGCAATCAAATATCCTAAAGTTTCTGCGGGAATGAGTTTTAATGATGTTTTTAAACCTACACGCACACCTGAAGATGCTAACAACGTGTTGGTTGGACCAGGCGTAAATAAAATTGTAATTACCGAACCAAGAAATAACCAAGACATCATCCACTGACTTCCAAAGTTGATCGCTGCTCAAAGTATGGCATTTTGCCCATCAAGGCAAAAATACAATTGTAACCACTTTTAAATAAATTTCACAATATTTTGATTTTTATTATTTTATTGATATTAAATTAGACCATTGGCGACTAGTTTGATTATCTAAAATCATCAAAATGATCAATCAGATATGATTTTATGCTATTTTAATTGTTGGCTCACTCCATGACTTTTGCAAAATCAAACCAAAGTCGATTGCAATTAAGCTTTAGCTAAGTTTGTTTGCATAAAGTGAAAATGACCCAATATATAGATATTGAGTGATGTTAAATCAATTCAATTTGAGAATTTATGGTTAAACAACTGTTGCAGTCTTGGTTGCCTTCGCCTGAACGTGTTTCATCCATGAAGATGATGAAATTATTTGGCAAGCATACGGCAAACCCGTTACTGTGGTATGTCAATCGTAAATCGATTTGTAAAGCAATTTTTATTGGTACATTTTTCGGGCTACTTCCTATCCCTTTTCATAGTATTTTCATTATCTTAGCTGTTTTGTTGCTCGAAATTAACCTACCTGTCAGCTTGGCTCTTGCTTGGCTGAGCAATCCATTTACGCTCGTTCCTATCTTATATATTGGTTTTTGGATTGGTACAAAAATCTTTCAAGTCCACATGATCGACCAAGCAATGTTGATGGGTGTCATGCATCAGATTGTCAATTGGATTGAAAATTTTGGACATGGGCATATTGACTTTAGTCTTGCAAAAATCTTAATGACGGGATTAATCGTTGAAGCTTTAGTAACCGCTATTGTGCTCTATATTGCCACTCAATTGTTATGGCGTTGGAGTGTGCTGCGTAGTTGGAATCGGCGTAAAAACCAACGCCCGCTTTAAGACGATCGAGCTTGCAAGTATTCAATCACCACGTTCAAAACAAAGTCCTGACAGGCTTTCCCTGTTGCAGCATCATAGCCTTGCTGATTGGTTAGATTATTTGACACGACTCGCAAGGCTAAAAAAGGCACAGCAAACTGCGTTGCCACCTGCGCAACTGAAGCCCCTTCCATTTCTTCTGTGACTGTTCCATAAGTCTCTCGAAAAAAGGCTATCCGATCCAGTTCATTGTTCCAAACATCCGCAGAACCAATAATACCCTCAACCACTTTGCCTTGTGTATACGTCGCTTTTACCTGCTGCGCAGCATTCAGTAATCCCTCATCTGCCTGAAAATGACGAATTGCAATCGGTTCGGGATCTGTTTCATCCTCAGGTAAAACATCGAAGGCTTCCACCCAAGTTAAGCTGTCAGAACCTTCTCCATGTTGGCGTTTTGGTGTTTTAAATGCGCCAATATTACAAACGGCCTTTCCCAAGACGATATCAAATACATTTAAAGCAGGATCGTGCCCACCTGAAGTTCCCTGATTGATAATCGCACAAGGCTGATATTTTAAAATCGCAATCGCTGTTGCAGCAGCAGAATTGGTCATACCCATTCGTGTTTTAGAAATAATGATCGGAAAGCCCTGATAAAATCCTTTCCAGAACACCCAGCCACCCACTGTTTCCTTTTCGACATGGGTTAATTGACGGGCAAGATATTCACATTCAACAGGTAGCGCCCCTTGAATAATTAACGGTTGTTGCATATCAGAATCCCCCACAAAAAAGCCCGATGCGAAACATCGGGCTTAAGCATTAAAAAATACGGTTTTGATCTTTATCTGCTTTTGGCAGCTTTTGAATATATTGCAAAAGCTGATTGGCAATTTGCAGATAGCTATCGGCTGCTTCATCGTTTGCCACGACACTCGGTTCACCCTTATCGGCATTTTCCCGAATTTTGGCATTCAGCGGTAAACGACCTAACAGTGGAATGTCATATTGCTGCGCGAGTTGATCGCCACCACCCTGTCCAAAAATCTGTTCTTCAAAACCACAGTTTGAGCAGATATGGGTCGACATATTTTCCACTACACCCAGCACTGGAATTTGTACGCGGTTAAACAGTTCAATGCCCTTGGTCGCATCAAGTAGCGCTACATTTTGCGGTGTCGTCACAATCACAGCGCCCGATACTGGTATACGCTGTGCCAAGGTCAACTGGATGTCACCCGTACCCGGTGGCATGTCGATCATGAGTACATCGAGATTTGGCCACAAAGTTTGGTTGAACAATTGCATTAACGCACCTGTTGCTTTTGGCCCACGCCAAGCGACAGGCGTATTGTTATCGCCCGTTAAATGTCCAATCGACAACACAGGCATGCCATACGCTTCTAAAGGGACAAAGTGTTCATTTTCAATCAGTGGGGTTTGCCCTGCATTGCCTAGCATGGTTGGAATACTTGGACCATAAATGTCAGCATCAAGCACACCGACTTTTAAGCCCAGTTTTTGCAAGCCCAAAGCCAAATTCACAGTCGTGGTTGATTTACCAACACCACCTTTACCCGAAGACACCAAGATCACATGCTGAATACGTGGGTGCTTTGGCACATCACGCTGCTGTGGTGCAGCTTTTTGAATCGGTGGATTATTGGGATCTGTTTCTGCGGGTTCAGCTTGGGCTGCCTGACCTGAAGCATCGACCACAGGGGGTAAATTGCTTGCTTCCGCTTTCGGTTTCGATGAACAGCTATGCCCTGCTTCACCATGTTGCTGACTGCCACAACCGCCCGATGTTGCTTGTCCTGTTTTTTGCTGAATCACATGTAAATTGAGTTCCTGAATGCCACATTTTTCGAGGGCATCGGCAAGCTCATCATGAATTTGCTGTAATTGTTCAGCTTCGCTCGGATGAGTATTGATGGTGAGCTGTAAAATCTGACCCTGTAAATTGACCTGACTAATGCGGTCTTTGAGTAGATTTTCAGAATTGGGCAAACAGTAACTTTGGAGGACTTTCTGGATTTCTTCTTCTTTGACCTCCTGTGATGGGGCAAATTTTGCTTTTAAGGAAGAAAACCAAGACATATTTGACTCCAACAGGAAAGATAATGGGTCTAGTTTAACTGTAATTGCAGATAAGTTTAAGTCAACTTTATTGATAGCCATGATCAATATGACTGGTAAAAATGCCCAGATTTTATTTTGGTCTGAATGTGAAGATTTCGCTTAATCTTTAATTTGAAAAGAATTCACCGCTTAAATCAGCAAAGTTCGATATACTCAGCGCAGCCCTCGCCAAATGCGCAGACAAAGCGTTGCTTTGTTTTCCCGCGCTCAGGTACAATCTTTTGCTTGTAAATACGAATGAGAGAACAACTTCCGTGCGTAAAATTTTAGTCACCAATGCCCTTCCTTATGCCAATGGTCCAATTCATATGGGTCACTTACTCGGTTATATCCAAGCGGATATTTGGGTTCGTGCCATGCGTGCATTAGGTCATGATGTGACTTATGTCTGTGCGGATGATGCTCACGGTACTGCCATCATGCTACGTGCCGAAGCCAATGGCATTTCTCCAGAACAGCAAATCGCCAATGTCCAAAAAGAACATGAACGTGATTTTGCAGGTTTTGGCATTAGCTTTGACCACTATGACTCAACCCATAGCGATACCAACAAAGCCCGTTCTCAAGAAATTTATGTTAAAAACCGTGAAGCAGGCAACATCGCGATTCGCCCTGTGACACAGTTGTTTGACCCAGAAAAACAAATGTTCCTGTCTGACCGTTTTATTAAAGGCACATGCCCGAAATGTAAAGCCGAAGACCAATACGGCGACTCATGTGAAGTTTGCGGTACAACCTACAACGCCACTGAACTGTTAAATCCACGTTCTACACTAAGCGGTGCAACCCCTGTTGAGAAATCATCAGACCATTACTTCTTCAAGTTGCCAAACTTCTCAGAATACCTACAAAAATGGACACGTGACCAAGGTCGTCTACCTGTTTCAATTGCCAACAAGCTCGATGAATGGTTCGATGCAGGCTTGGCAGACTGGGATATTTCGCGTGATGCGCCATATTTCGGTTTTGAAATTCCAGATGCGCCAAACAAATACTTTTATGTGTGGGTCGATGCGCCAATCGGTTATATGTCGAGTTTTGAAAACTACATTAAAACCAAGCGCCCAGATTTGAACTTTGACGACTACTGGAAAAAAGACAGTGAAAATGAAGTCTATCACTTCATTGGTAAAGACATTGTTTACTTCCACGCCCTGTTCTGGCCTGCAATGCTTGAAGGTGCAAACTACCGCACGCCAACAGGTTTATTCGTGAATGGTTTCTTGACAGTTAACGGTCAGAAAATGTCGAAATCACGCGGTACATTCATTAAAGCTGAAACGTATTTACAGCATTTGAACCCTGAATATTTGCGTTATTACTTCGCGTCTAAACTTTCTGACAAAGTTGAAGATTCAGACTTGAACTTGGATGACTTTATTCAAAAAGTGAACTCTGACCTTGTGGGTAAAGTGGTGAATATCGCCAGCCGTTGTGCCAAGTTCATCAACACCAAATTTAACGATACCTTATCGAGCGAATGTGCTGAAGCAGAGTTAGTTCAAAGCTTTATTGATGCGGGCGATTCGATTGCTCAAGCCTATGAAGATCGTGAATTTTCTGCGGCGATTCGTGAAATCATGGCATTGGCTGACCGTGCCAACCAATACATCGACGAGAAAAAACCGTGGGCGCTTGCAAAGCAAGAAGGTCAAGAACAACAAGTGCATGATGTCTGCTCTGTCGGGATTAACCTGTTCCGTCAGTTGGCTGTTTACCTTGCGCCAGTCTTACCTGAATTGGCAAACCAAGTTCAAGCTTTCTTGAAACTCGACAGCTTCAACTTTGAATCACGTAAAACGATTTTGACAGGTCATGAAATTGCAGCGTTCCAAGCCTTAATGCAACGTGTTGACCCTAAAGCAGTTGCAGCGATGGTGGACGAATCGAAAGAGTCTTTAGGTGCGCCTGCGGCTGAACCTGTAAAAGCGGAAAAGAAAAAAGAAAAAGCCAAAGAGAAAAAAGCTGAACCGAAAATTGGTGAAGCTGAAATCATTGGTATTGAAGATTTTATCAAGATCGACCTACGTGTTGCGAAAGTATTGGAAGCTGCAACGGTTGAAGGTTCGGATAAACTTCTTCAACTGACTTTAGATGCAGGTGAAGCTGAACCACGTAATGTGTTTAGCGGTATTCGTGAGTTTTACGCACCTGAAGACCTGAAAGATAAACTTGTTGTGTTGGTGGCGAACCTTGCACCACGCAAAATGCGTTTTGGTATTTCAAACGGGATGGTGCTTGCAGCAGGCAATGGTGAAGGTGTTTGGGTGATTTCACCTGAATCTGGCGCTAAACCAGGTGATAAAGTGTCTTAAAAGATTAAGTTTTTAAATAAAAGCCTTTACTGATGTAGTAATGCCAGTCAGTTAAGCAAAAAAAGATAAATTGCTGTAAAAATGAGTGTATGCAAATACACTCATTTTTTTATGAATTTATCACATCATTTAGATTTAACACGCCAACAAACATTACCCTCACTCTCACATTTCAATGAACTCATTGATTTAAATTGGATCAAAGCTTGTTTAAAAGAAACAGGCAAGGCATCTATCCGAAAGAGAAAACTCCCTGCTGAACATGTGGTATGGCTGGTGATTGGTCTTGCCCTATTTCGAGATCAACCCATTTGGTATGTTGTTCAACAGTTGCAACTTGTCTTTGGTACAACGCAATATTGTGTTCCCAGTGCATCTGTACAAGCTCGACAACGTTTGGGATTGGAGCCCTTGCAGGCACTGTTTTCCACGCTTAGCCAAGCATGGTTTCAAGATTCACAGCAACAACATTCAGATTTTCATGGTCTTCGTATATGTGCAGTTGATGGTATTGTCTGGTCTATGCCACATACACAAGAAAACTTGAATCACTTTGGCTCATCGAAAGGTAAAAACGCTTCTGCTCCTTATCCTCAAGTGAGGGCAACCTGCTTGGTGAATACCAATACGCATGAAATCATCGATGCTCAACTCGGCAGTATGGATCAGGGAGAACTGACGTTAGCCAGTCAACTTAAAGCGCCTGCTCAAAGTATCACTTTATTTGATCGCGCTTATTTCTCCGCTGATTTTCTCATCAATTGGCATTCCCAAACAGAAAGCCGTCATTGGCTGATGCGAGCCAAAGATAATTTACGCTATGAAATTATAAAACAACACTCAAAACATGATGCTCACATCAGAATGCCTATTTCACCTAGAGCGAAGAAACTGAATCCATTATTGGGAGAATATTGGGAAGCTCGTTTAATAGAAATCGAACATTTAGGCAAAACTAGACGATACATCACATCTTTAATGGATTCTAAAGCCTATCCACCCAAAGAGGTTGCGATGCTTTACGTCCAACGTTGGGAGATTGAGATGTGCTATCGGGAAATTAAAAGTGATTTACAAGATAGTCAGACGTTAAGAAGTAAGCAGCCTGATTTGGTTTATCAGGAATTATGGGGCGTATTGATTGCCTATAATGTATTAAGACGACAGATGAGATTTATGGCTGAACGCGCCAAGGTCAGTCCATTAAAGATCAGTTTTCATATCGCATCAATGAGTATTATCAATATATTGAGGCATACGCCTTTAGAGTCGGCAGGTAATTTGCCTAGACATTTAGAGCATTTATTAGAAAGTTCAAAAATGTATGTATTACCTGAAAAAAGGCATAGGCTGTGTCCAAGAGTAGTTAAAGGAAAACCTGCAAAATATCCAAAGAAAAAATGCCAATCAGCTTAACTGACTGGCATTACCACAGATGTGGGCTTTTTTTATTGGTTTATAAAATCTCTCGACCTTTCAGACCTTTCTCCACATTCAAGCAAACATAGAATAATGCACCATGATTAAACACTTACATAGCTCTCTTTGCTACGATGAACCACTTTAAGGCACTTTATGTTTTATCGGCTCATGATTTTAATTCGCCCCAATAGAGTGCAATCAACCTATTTCTTACAAAATTTAGTTTAAAGGAGCCAATTCAATTATTTTATTAAAAAATTTTTAGTATTTTTAAAAATGATATTTAATCGAATTTTCACACTTACTTAAAATAGTAATATCGTTCAATATGTTTTTTGTATATAAATAATTTTAAAAGAAATAAAAAAACCAAATGATCAAAACAAACTAGAAAAATCACACTTTTTTAAATCAATAGAACCAATTTGTAAGTTTAATTATAGAATTGGCTCTTTCCTTACATCGAGAAATGGCTCTAGTTTATTCAACAACGAAACGACAAATTAAAGTTACTGGATGTATACAGACACAAATGTGATCTCATGTTAAAAGCCACGTCCTTCGGTAGATTCAACTTAGGAGAAAGCAAATTGGTCAGATTGGATTGTGCTCATCACCACATGAAAATCTAAGTATCTAAGTTATGAATTAAGGAAAATCGTATGGCAACACATCAAATTTTTCATGTGCATGCCGCTATTTGCGGTCGTCGCAAATTTGCTCAGACAGCTTTTTTTCAAAATTTTGGGGTCGTTGGTTTAACCAATGTCGTGTCGGTCTCAGTGATGAGATCGACACATTTTCACTCTCATTTTTCCTTGCAGAGTAGTTAGGCTAGTCCTTGCTGCGTACCCATAGTGCCCTAGGGCAAATGTGGGTTTGATATAAATTCATTTTTTTATTTTTGAAGGTTTTTTTATGACGCAAGCAAATGAAGCCTCTCTCTCAAGGCTTAAAAAATCGCCATGTCACCATGTTATCAATTGCGGGAGCAATTGGTGCAGGTCTGTTTGTTGGTTCAGGACATGCCATTGCTGCGGCTGGGCCTGCGGCTATTTTAGCGTATATCATTGCAGGAACACTGGTCGTTCTCGTGATGCGTATGCTCGGTGAAATGGCCGTTTCTCAACCAGATAGCGGTTCTTTCTCAACCTATGCTGACCGTTCAATTGGTAAATGGGCTGGATTTACCATTGGTTGGTTATACTGGTGGTTCTGGGTATTGGTGATTCCATTTGAAGCCAATGCTGCTGCTGCCATTATTAATTCTTGGATGCCAGATGCTCCAATCTGGCTACTTACTTTCCTTATTACTGCCGCTCTGACTGTAACGAACTTATTTAGCGTAAAAAATTACGGTGAATTTGAGTTCTGGTTTGCATTAATCAAAGTTGTTTCAATCATTGCATTTATTATCTTTGGTTGCGCAGCTGTCTTTGGTTTCTCTCCAAATCCAGAAGTTAGCGGGGTTAAACACCTATGGGATCATGGTGGTTTTATGCCAAATGGTTGGGGGCCAGTCTTGGCAGCTCTTTTAACCACCATGTTCTCATTTATGGGTTCTGAAATTGTCACGATTGCAGCAAGCGAGTCGAAAGACCCTGAACATCAAATCACTAAAGCAACAAACTCTGTGATTTGGCGTATTGCGTTGTTCTATATCGTGTCAATCTTCATTGTGATTGCACTTGTACCTTGGAATGACCCACGCTTACCAGATATGGGTTCATATCAAACTGTATTAGCTTCACTACACGTGCCACATGCAAAACTTTTGGTTGATATCGTAGTTCTGACTTCGGTTGCAAGCTGCTTGAACTCAGCACTCTACACAGCATCTCGTATGGTGTATTCATTGGGTGTTCGTGGTGATGCACCTGCATTCACCAAACGTGTGAACAAACAACATACCCCTGTCGCTGCTGTATTGCTTTCAACTGCCGTGGCATTCATCTGTACCTTTGCCAACTACGCAGCACCAAAAGCCGTATTCAGCTTCTTGCTTGACAGCTCTGGCGCAATCGCATTGTTGGTTTACTTGGTGATTGCATGCTCACAATTGGCTATGCGTAAAAAACTGGTTGCTGCGGGCAAACCATTAACAATGAAAATGTGGTTCTTCCCTTACTTAACTTGGGCAGTGATTGTCTTCATCATCGCAGCACTGGGTATTATGGCATTTGACCCAGCACATACCCATGAGATTACTTCAACCGCAATTCTCAGCGTACTGGTTGTGATTTCAGGTCTAATCGTGACTAAACGTCGCAGCGAAAAAACAATTTCTGCTGCTGCCGAGAGTAAATAAACAGCAAACTCAATACAGGCAGCTTGGTCTGCCTGTATCAACAGATTGGTGGTGACGAAAAAATAAATTGGTGAGGTTGTCTTCATTTACTGTGCTTGGCATGGGTACAGTTAAACGGCTCTCCCTGACTTCTGACCAAGCAAATATTGCATAAGCTTTATTTTTTCGGCGGCATCAAGTTGGTCTCACGACCAAGGGAAACAAGGAGATTTGGCGATCTCCTTGTTTTTTTATTTTTAGTTCAGGGTCGGCACACCTGCTTCACGCAAGCACTGTAACAACACGCCAAATGCCATCACCATGTCTTTTTCATTGACACAGGCAAAACCCATCAATAAACCACGCTGCGCACGCGCATGTGACTGCATATAGTATTGTGACAATGGACGTACTTTGACGCCACGTTCTAAGGCTTTGGTCGCGATTGCGACATCATCACAGTAAGTAGGTAACTTCATCACCAAATGCAGACCTGAAGCTTCATCGTATTCATGCAGAAATTCTTTACCTAAATAACGATAAATCAGATCAATCAGGAATGAACGGCGCTTGCCGTACAGCAACCGCATACGACGAATATGCGCTTCATAGTGCCCTTCACGAATGAATTCAGCCAGTGCCTTTTGCACCAGCAAATGCCCACCACGATACAGCTCAGCCGCCACAATCCGTAAAGGTGAAAATAATGATTTTGGTACCACCATATACCCCACGCGCAATGCTGGATAAATGGTTTTACTAAAGGTTCCCATGTAAATCACAGGTGCATCAGGTTCTAAGCCTTGTAAAGATGGATACGGCTGCCCTGAAAAACGGAATTCACTGTCATAATCATCTTCAATGATCCAGCTCCCATGCTGACGTGCAATGCTCAAAAGCTGCTTACGACGTGCCAGACTCAGGTGTGAACCCAGTGGATATTGATGCGATGGTGTCACAAAAATCAGTTTTGGTGCTTGCTTTGGATTATCCTCAGGAATAATCCCTTCAATATCGACAGGCATTGGACGCAAATGCAAGCCATTAATCCGCAAGGTATTACACATTCCCCAATACGCAGGATCTTCAATCCAGACATGATCCCCAATATCACTCAGTGCACGAGAGACTAAGTCAAAACCTTGGTGAATGCCTTCGGTAATAATAATTTGGTCAACATCACACTGCACTGAACGCGCCACACGCAAATAATCTGCCAAAGCACTACGCAGCTCGACACAGCCCCCAGCATTACTGTAAATCAGACGGTTAATGTCTGGTTCACGGCTTAAACGGGCTTGAATTCGACTAAAAACATGATGTGGAAATTCGGTGACATCGGGTGCACCCGGCACAAATGCCCCCCACTGATGCGGAGATGCAGCAGCATAGCCAACCAAACTCGCCCCGCGGTGTGACAAAGTATAGCTATGATTGGTGGATTGCAGATGCAACGGGGTTTGCTTTTTCTGACTATTTAAAAAAGCTTCTGGCAGCTTCTCCGCCACCCATGTGCCATGTCCTGTTCGTGCCTCAACATAACCTTCAGCTTGTAGCTGTTCATAGGCTGAAAGCACCGTATTTCGCGACACATGAATTTCCCCTGCCAAATCACGCGATGCAGGCAAGCGAGTTTTGGGCTGCAATACCCCTTCCACAATGGCACTACGCAAACAACGAAATAACCGTTGATGTAGCGTACCCTCGGTGTCTTGTTGTAATCGTTGCAACAAATGATCTCCAAGTAGGCTACGCAATTGGCTCTCTCCTTCTGTATTAAAGTGGCTCTCGTTACTTGCCGCCTAAAGCGCGAAATTATAGCGATACACAGTTATTGTAAACTATCATGACTGATCATGATGCTATACATGCGTACAAGCTGTAACCGATGACGAAAATGAGGGATTAACATGAGCGATAAACATACTGCACTGAACGAGCGCAAACAACAAGCGACTCCACGTGGCGTAGGTGTAATGTGTCAGTGGTATGCAGAAAAAGCAGAAAACTCAACTCTTTGGGATGCTGAAGGCAATCAATTTATCGACTTTGCTGGTGGTATCGCGGTACTAAACACAGGTCACCGTCACCCAAAAGTGATTGCTGCTGTAACTGAACAGTTAACTAAATTCACGCACACTGCTTACCAAGTTGTTCCTTACGAAAGTTATGTGGCTTTGGCTGAACGTATTAACGAACGTGCGCCAATCGAAGGCCCTGCAAAAACGACATTCTTCTCTACAGGTGCTGAAGCTGTAGAAAATGCAGTGAAAATTGCACGTGCTTACACAGGTCGTCACGGCATCATTACTTTTGGTAACGGTTTCCACGGTCGTTCTTTCATGACGATGGCAATGACTGGTAAAACTGCACCTTACAAACGTGACTTCGGTGTTATGCCTGCTGGCGTATTCCACGCACGTTACCCAGTTCCTGCAAAAGGCGTGTCTATTGAAGACGCGATCGAAAGCATCGAAAACATTTTCAGTGAAGACGTTGCAGCGCATGACGTTGCAGCAATCGTTCTTGAGCCAGTTCAAGGTGAAGGTGGTTTCAACGTTGTTCCTGCTGAATTCTTAAAACGTCTTCGTGCACTTTGCGACAAACACGGTATTTTGTTAGTTGCTGACGAAGTTCAATCAGGTTTTGCACGTACTGGTAAATTGTTCGCAATGAACCACTACGACACTAAAGCTGACTTGATCACGATGGCGAAAAGCTTAGGCGGCGGTTTCCCAATCTCTGGCGTTGTTGGCCGTGCTGAAGTCATGGATGCTCCAAATCCAGGTGGTTTAGGTGGTACTTATGCAGGTAGCCCAGTTGCAGTTGCTGCTGCTCACGCAGTCATCGACGTGATTGAAGGCGAAAACCTTTGCGAACGTGCAAACGAATTGGGTGCTGAGCTTGTTGCAACTTTAGAAGACATCAAAGCAGCGACTGGCGATGTCGTGACTCACATCCGTGCTTTAGGTTCAATGATTGCTGTTGAACTTGAAACGGCTGAACAAGCAAAAGCAGTTCAAAACCACGCAATGGCAAATGGTCTATTGATTCTAACTTGTGGTAAATACGGTAACGTAATCCGCTTCTTGTATCCATTGACTATTCCAGTTGAACAATTCCGTCAAGGTCTAGACATCTTGAAACAAGGTTTTGCAACTTTGAACGCAACAAATGTAGCGGAGCAATCTGCATGATCCAAACTAACTTGCAGTATTTGCTAAAACACCCAGATATTACGTTTGAAGCACCTACTTCAGACGACTATATCGAAGTGAATGACGCTGCTACAGGTGAAACGCTGGCGTGGGTGAAAACCTACGACAGCGCAGCTGTCGAAGCAGCCATTTTACGTTCTGAAAAAGCACAGGCGGCTTGGAAAAAGCAAACTGTGACTGCACGTGCAGACGTACTCTGGGCATGGTACAACCTCATGCTTGCTCACAAAGAAGATTTGGCACAAATCTTAACCGCTGAGCAAGGCAAACCACTGGCTGAAGCACGTGGCGAGATTGGTTATGCAGCCTCTTTCATTCGTTGGTTTGCGGAGCAGGCACGTCGTATTGATGGCGAAGTTTTACCATCAACTCAACCACAACAACGCTTACTTGTGATTAAACAAGGCATTGGTGTGACGGCGGCGATTACGCCTTGGAACTTCCCAGCGGCAATGATCACCCGTAAAGCAGCGCCAGCCATTGCAGCAGGTTGTTCGATGTTGGTTAAACCAGCAGAACAAACGCCGTTAACTGCGTATGCTCTTGAAGTGCTTGCACTACAAGCTGGCTTACCTGTAGATGTTCTAATCAACATCAGCGGTGATGCAGCAGAAGTCGGCAAAACTTTATGTGACAGCGACATCGTGCGTAAACTCAGCTTCACAGGTTCAACCCAAGTGGGTCGTATCTTGATGCAACAATGTGCACCAACCATCAAGAAACTTTCTCTTGAATTGGGCGGTAACGCACCTGTCTTGATTTTTGATGACGCAAACTTGGATCAAGCGGTTCAAGGCATCATGGCAAGCAAATACCGTAACAGCGGTCAAACTTGTGTCTGCGCAAACCGTATCTATGTTCAGGACGGCATTTATGATGCTTTGGCTGAACGCCTCGTTGAAACTGTGGCTAAACAGTTGAAAGTGGGTGACGGTCGTCATGAAGGTTCAACGCAAGGTCCATTGATTGACGAAAAAGCAGTCGCTAAAGTTCAATCACATATTGATGATGCCGTGGCTAAAGGCGCTCAAATCCGCATTGGCGGTAAGCGTTCTGAGCTTGGTGCAACATTCTTTGAACCAACTGTGTTAACTGGCGTGACACAAGACATGAAAGTCGCTAAAGAAGAAACGTTTGGTCCGCTTGCACCATTGTTCCGCTTCAAAACTGAAGACGAAGCTGTGGCAATGGCAAACGACACTGAGTTTGGCTTGGCAGCTTACTTGTTCACTCAGAACACAGCACGTCAATGGCGTGTCGGTGAAGCACTCGAATATGGTATGGTCGGCATCAACACGGGTGCGATCTCCAACGAAATTGCACCATTTGGCGGTGTAAAACAATCAGGTCTTGGACGTGAAGGTTCGAAGTTCGGCATCGAAGAGTATCTCGAAATGAAATACTTGTGTGTTGATCTTTCTGAATAATCGTTCAGACAGCCAATTAAAGAAACCAGTCTCGCCCATTCGATGACTGGTTTTTTTATGCCTGCGGTTTAGCAGTGAAAAACTTTTTTGCACAAACTGAATCATCGATAAAAATAATTTCATGAAATCACGCTGCAAACGAGGCTTGCAGCATCATCTCAAAAATAAAATAGAAAGAAATCTCGGTTTTTTAGCATTCAATAGAATTATCAAAAAATATCCACCTCAGTCATGGTTAAATTTTACCGAGGAGAGGTTCAATGCTCTTTTGCATTTATAATTGATTTGACTGCAAAGGAATCACCCCTAAGCCCTGCATCGCCGCCCATGCCTGCTGTAATGAACCATTTAAGTCGATGGCTGCGGTGGCATCTTCAATCACATAGGTCTGAAAACCCAGTTTTACAGCGTCCATGGCTGTCCATGCCACACAAAAATCTGTTGCAATTCCAACCACATAAACCGTTTCAATTCCACACTCTCTCAAATAGCCTGCCAAACCTGTTGTGGTTTTCTGGTCTGCTTCCAAAAAAGCCGAGTAACTGTCAATCTCTACATGCCAGCCTTTACGGATAATAAGCTGTGCATGTGGAATATTTAAGTCAGGATGCAGCTCAGCATCCTGTGTCCCTTGCACACAGTGACTTGGCCACAGCACTTGTGTTCCATAATCGAGCTGAATGGTATCAAAAGGCTGCTTACCAGCATGATTTTCAGCAAAGGAAATATGATTGGCAGGGTGCCAGTCTTGTGTGAGTACCACATGCTGGAATTTTTCAGCCAACTGATTGACCAAGGGAATAATCTGATCACTGTTTGCAACAGCCAAATGCCCGTTTGGTGTAAAGCCATTTTGAATATCGACTACAATCAGTGCGCTATGTTGTAGATGCATTTTTATTTTCCTCAAGATTCGGGTATGCCGAGATTTTAGCCAATACTTTACAAAACAAAACCTGAGCTACATGGTTTAACTCGATCTTTTTGTTAAATTTATCAACAACGAGACTTTTGACACAAACTGATTAAAAAATGTCTCAAAAGTTTTCTCAAGCTTTAACGAAAGTATATTGTTCTTCATACCATGTTCAGTCATAATTTGAGTAAGCAACATTCAACGTTGCCGCAAAATTTCGTTGAATTTTCCGCTTAAATTCAAAAAATCAGTAACCATCCTTTTTTAAAATTGCATGGATGGTCAAATAGGATATTTTTTCAAAATGACTCAGCAAGCTCAGAATATTCAAGGCTCAATTGTCGCACTTGTCACCCCTATGTTTGAAGATGGCAGCGTAGATTGGAAGAACCTTGAAAAGCTCGTTGAGTGGCACGTCGAACAAGGTACTAATGCAATTGTTGCAGTCGGCACTACAGGTGAACCATCAACCCTAAGTATGTCTGAACATACTCAAGTGATTAAAGAAGTCATTCGTGTGGTGAACAAACGCATCCCTGTTATTGCTGGTACTGGTGCAAACTCAACTCATGAAGCGATTGAACTGACCAAAGAAGCGCACATGCTCGGTGCAGATGCCGCACTTCTCGTGACACCTTATTACAACAAGCCGACTCAGGAAGGTCTATACCAACACTTCAAAGCGATTGCTGAAACAGTTGATTTACCGATTATTGTATACAACGTTCCTGGTCGTACAGGGGTCGACATGCAAAACGAAACTGTACTTCGCCTTGCCGATATTTCAAATATTATTGCGGTAAAAGATGCGACTGGCGATACAGCACGTGGTAAAGCACTGATTGATGCATTAAAAGGTCGTATGGCTGTTTTCTCAGGTGATGATGCAACAGCTGCCGAACTGATTAGCCTTGGCGCAAATGGTAATATTTCTGTGACTGCCAATGTTGCACCAAAACTGATGAGTGAGCTTTGTGCTGCTGCATTACAAGGTCATCAAGATATTGCTCAGCAGATCAACAATAAGATTGCAAATTTAAACAATATTTTGTTTTGCGAATCGAACCCAATTCCTGTGAAATGGGCATTACATGAAATGGGACAAATTGGCACAGGTATTCGTTTGCCACTGACTCCTCTTGCAGAACAATATCGCGCTCCATTGCGTGAGGCGCTAAAAGACGTCGGTATTATTTAAAGAGCACAATATTATGCAGTTACGTTTAGGTTTAACCCTTGCACTTTCAGTCTTAAGTTTGGCTGGTTGTAGCACCTTGAGTAATACGCTCAGTATTAACAATGGTTCTTTAAACTATAAAAAGTCGAACGATCAAATCGAACCCTTAAAATACCCTGAAGGTTCAATGGCTCGACCTGCAACACCACTGTATCCTGCACCGATTATTGACCCACAGGCATTACAACATGCGCCTGATTATGAAAATAAAAAAGGCAACCGTTTTGTTATGCCGCGTGCGGGTGAGGTCGTTCCGAACCGTGCCTTGACTGAAGCTCAAGATAATTATCCAAAACCTGTGGTTTTAGTTGACGGAAACCAAAATCCGTTACTGAAAGTTACAGGTAAATCTGATACAATTTGGTCGTACACGCTTGCAACACTAAGCAGTCTAAATTACAGCGTGATTAGCCAAAGCCAAACACGGTATGAAGCAACCATTAAGATCGATGATCATACCTATGTCTTAAAGCTTTCCGCTGTTGGTAAAACCAATACCCTCGTTTTATTTAATCCTGATAACAGTTTTGCTGATCAGGCTAAAGCGAAAGCATTGTTAGACCAGATTTCTCAAAATTGGCCAGCCTAGTCACCCTAGGTATATTTTTGAAAACAGGTTCATCCCATGTTAAAACAAACCTTGCTCTATACAGGTAAAGCAAAATCTGTTTATGAAACAGATAGTCCAGACCACTTGATTTTAGTTTTTCGTGACGATGCTTCGGCGTTCAACGGCGAAAAAATCGCGCAACTAGATCGTAAAGGCAAGGTGAACAACCGTTTTAACGCCTTTATTATGGAAAAACTGGCTGCTGCTGGTATTGAAACTCATTTTGAGAAATTGCTTACACCAACAGAAGTGTTAGTGAAAAAACTTAAAATGATTCCTGTAGAGTGCGTGATTCGTAACTATGCAGCGGGTTCTTTATGCCGTCGCTTGGGCATTGAAGAAGGTAAAGAGTTAACTCCTCCTACTTTCGAATTGTTCTTTAAAGATGACGCGCTTGGCGACCCAATGGTCAACGAATCTCAAGCGATTGCTTTAGGTTGGGCAACTGCTGAACAACTTGAGAGCATGAAAGAACTGACTTATAAAGTAAATGACGTTCTTAAAGCTTTGTTTGATCAAGGTGATATGCTTTTGGTTGACTTCAAACTTGAGTTTGGTGTGTTCCATGACCGTATCGTACTTGGTGATGAATTCTCTCCAGACGGCTGTCGTTTGTGGGATAAAGAAACCAAGAAAAAACTCGACAAAGACCGTTTCCGTCAAGGTTTAGGCGGTGTTGTTGAAGCTTATGAAGAAGTTGCAGCACGCTTAGGCATTAACTTAGAAGATATCTAAGTTTAAACTGCGAAAAACCGAGTCTTATGGCTCGGTTTTTTATTATTCAAGATAAGTATAATTTTTAATTTTCATCGACCTATAACGTTTGCATCACAATATTTTTTAAATCATTCATCTATAAAACAATGAAAACTTATTTTTTAAAATCCATCTGCCTAGGCCTCATCCCTTTCATTTGCCTGACAGGTTGTCAAACCGTTTCTAAAGCCACACACAAAGTGGGAAATATGGTTGGACTAAGTCAAGAAGACGTTCCACAAGCCGACAAAAAAGGTATCGTCGATGTAAGTGACAGTAATATAGTCAAACTACTTTATTATTCATACAAGATTCGAAAAAAACTCGAAATAACTCATCGACTGAGTCGATCAACCATTCTTTACGCTTACGTTTAACCCATGCCCACATCTGTTCTATAGGATTTA
>NZ_BKNN01000029.1 GCF_008993995.1 Acinetobacter brisouii | reverse complement strand
GTATTTTCCCATATCTGTTGAAAAACATGGTCATCGATCACTCTAATCAAGTCTGGTGTACAGATATCACGTATATTCCTATGGCTAAAGGCTTTGTCTATCTGTGTGCAATTATAGATTGGCATAGTCGTAAAGTACTGGCTCATCGAGTATCGATCAGTATGGAAACAGACTTTTGCATAGATGCGTTGCAAGAAGCAATTGTGAAATATGGTTGTCCTGAGGTGTTTAATAGAGACCAAGGCAGTCAATTCACAAGCGAGGCATTTTTGAATGAGTTAAAATTGCGAAATATCCGTATCAGTATGGATGGTAAACTTGCGCAGTATACTGCTCATAGATGGATAATGTGATGATTGAGCGTTTATGGCGCAGCGTGAAGCATGAGGAAGTCTATTTGAAGGCTTACGATACAGTAAAACAAGCGAAACAATCTATTGCTGAATATTTGGATTTTTATAACATGATACGTCCTCATTCAAGTTTGAATAAGGCCACACCGAATGAATTTTATGATCAACATTTACTAAAAGTAATGGCAGCATAATTTAAATATTTAGAGCGGATTTATCACTTATAAAACTGAATTGAGTGGTCTAATTAACGGAACCACATTATTTACATGCTCAGCCACTTCTTTTAAGGTGATGTGTGATGCAAGATTGTCACGCATATAGTCAATTGCTTGATGAAGCATAATATTTTCATAAGTATTGGGTTGGTTTAAAGTAATTTTCTCAGCTTTTTGTTCACGTGGTTTTACACTATTGACCAGTAAATATTCCAGAGTTTTATGTGCCCGAATATCACCGCAGTGCTGACGTATCAGATGTGCTGCCAAATCAATGGCTGTTCCACCTGGGCAAGTCAAAATGCCTTGGTCTTCCACATAGCTCTGGTCAACAATGGTGATAACTTGAGGAATGTAGCAAACTCATCTCGGGTGGTAAAGTGAATGGCACAATTTAGACCATCGAGTAAGCCTGCATTGCCCAAGACAAAGTAGCCTGAACATAAAGCAATCATTGGCACTTTGGCGGCATGAATGTCTCTGAGGGCTTCTAGTAATTCAGGAGAAGGTTCACGCGTTTCAGTCAGCAAGCCACTTCAGGGGCTTGGCGCGATAAATCCATCATTAAACAGACACCCACTGCTGTTGAAGATAAACTTAAACTACGGGCTTGATCTTGTGGTTGCCCGTAAAAAATCATGTCATCGTCACCACGGACTTTCTGGCTCTGCTGAGCAAGGCGGTAGACGCTAAAATCCAATTCTGCCGCACTGAAACCAAACACTTGGATGTCTACCGTCAGTTGAGTGGTATTGAGCGCAGTATTGGCGCCAAGTGTCAGTTCTATCATTGGGTTACCTTGTCAGAAAGTGTGTCAAATCTAGTTATTGTGTTCTTTGCACAATCTACCGAGCTTTGGCAAAAATAAAAACATAGATAGCGTATTTTTCAATCTTTTTTGCTGCTTTTCTTGTTGAATATGGTTTTTTCTTAAACAAATATTTTTGCTAAAAGTGATTGACAGGAATTTTTAAACATAATACATATAACATTATAGGTATTATTTTAAATAACTGTACATAGGGAATACGACACGAAATGAGCATACAAAAGTTAAAACATTTTATTAATGGGGAATATGTTGAATCGCTGGGTGGAACATACTTTGACCTTGTCAGTCCCGTGACAGGTGAGGTGTATGCCCAATCACCGAATGCTACAGAAGCTGAAGTCAACGCGGCGTATCAGGCGGCAAAATCAGCGTTTGCAGTGTGGGGAAAAGCAACGCCATCGGTTCGTCAAAAGGCACTGTTAGCCCTTGCAGATACGATTGAACAACATTCAGAACGTTTAGTTGAAGCCCAAAGCCGTAATACAGGACAGCTCAAACATTTGATTGCTTCTGAAGAAGTGGCTGCCGCAGCAGATCAAATTCGCTTCTTTGCAGGAGCAGCACGCTGCTTGGAAGGCAAATCGACAGGGGAATATTTACAGGGAACCACCTCAAGCATTCGCCGTGAACCCTTAGGTGTGGTCGGGCAGGTTGCACCGTGGAATTATCCATTTTTAATGGCAGTATGGAAAATTGCACCTGCTTTAGCCGCAGGCAATACCGTGGTGCTTAAACCAAGTGATACCACACCAGAAAGTACCTTGTTATTGGCAGAACTTGCAGCGCCATTATTTCCAAAAGGCGTATTTAACGTGGTACTTGGCAATGCCGAAGCAGGTTCTTTAGTGGTATCGCATCGTGTGCCTGCACTGGTGTCAATTACAGGTTCAGTTCGTGCAGGTTTACAAGTGGCAGCATCAGCCGCAGCCAATCTTGCCAAAGCGCATTTGGAACTGGGTGGTAAAGCCCCTGTATTGATTTTTGAAGATGCCGATTTGGACAAAGCTGCTGAACACATTGCACTCGCTGGCTACTTCAATGCGGGTCAAGACTGTACCGCAGCAACCCGTGTTTTGGTTGCCGATCAGGTGCATGATCAGTTTGTAGAAAAACTGGTGAATGCTGCCAAAAATACCCAGTTTGGTTTGCCAGATGATCAAGACGCTTTATATGGTGCGCTAAATAATGCAGGGCAACTTCAACGTATTCAAGGTTTTATTGAACGCTTACCCGCACACGCCAAAATTGAAACAGGTGGCAAAAAAGCCGAGCAAGCAGGCTTCTATTTTGAGCCAACGGTCATCACAGGTTTGGCGCAGCATGATGAAGTGGTACAAACCGAAATCTTTGGGCCAATCATTACCGTACAGAAATTTAGCGACGAAGCTGATGCTTTAGACAAAGCCAATGATGTGGAATATGGCTTGGCATCGAGTGTCTGGACGAAAGATCACTCACGTGCCATGCGTCTATCTCGTGATTTGGATTTTGGTACGGTATGGATCAATACCCACATTCCATTGACCGCAGAAATGCCACACGGCGGCTTTAAAAAATCAGGTTACGGCAAAGATTTATCGGGCTACGGCTTCGAGGAATATACCCGTATTAAACATGTCATGAGTGCTTACGAAGATTAATTTTAAAAATACATTCCAATCGGGGAGAGGAATATGCAACAGACCGTTCGTGCGTTTAGTTTTATGACTTTAATGGCATTGGTTGGCGCAGCACATGCCGCACAAGAAGATCCACAAAAAGTGATTCAAGCCTATATGGCAGCGTGGAATGCACATGATGCTGAAAAAGCATCGAAATATTTGGCACAAGATGCTGTCTACTACGATGTCACCGTTGGCACACCGCAAAAAGGGCGTGTAGCCGCACGCGATAATGTCATTAAAGTTTTTGTAGGTGCTGTACCCAATTTGAAATGGGAAATGATCAGTAAGCCATTGGTTAGTAAAGATGGCATTTCATTTCAATGGCGTTTTAGCGGAACCAATACAGGCGCATGGAGTAAAGAAACTCCTGCAACAGGCAAGCCGTTATCCTTTGAAGGGGTGAGTTTTGTCCGTATTCATAACGGCAAAATTACCTATCAGGGCGATTACTACGACGCTTTAGGCTTTAACAAACAATTGGGTTGGTAAGATCGTTAGATGGGAATTGGGTTGGGGCATACTCAATTCCCATTTTGGCAATTCCGAGCATACTTGTTCTGATCTGCTTTTGAGCAAAGGACAAGGGCAATATAAGGAAATAACATGACAAAACATTCGATTAAAGAAGATGTGGGACTGGTGGTCGATGAAGTCAAACACATCGCACATGCAGTAGATCAAGAAGCCACCCAGTTTGAACGCTCCATTGGTCTGATTTCAAATTTCTCGTTGGGCTTTACCTATTTATCACCATTGACCGCCGTGTATTCACTGTTTGCACTGGCGATTACTCTGGCGGGGCCACCATCAATTTGGTGGATTTTAATTGTTGCAATTGGGCAGTTATTGGTGGCGATGGTGTTTGGGGAAACAGCCTCACAGTATCCAATTACAGGCGGATTGTATCCGTGGGCGCGGCGTTTATGGGGGCGTAAATACGCGTGGATGGCAGCATGGATTTATCTCTGGGCTTTGGTAGTCACAGTTACTTCGATTGTGGAATACAGTAGCGGCTTTGTATTGTCATTACTCCATTTCGCTCCAACGGCAATGAATAACCTTGTCACTTCAGTGATTTTGCTGTTGGTGATTATGGTGGTGAACATGTCAGGCACAAAAAACTTGGCACGTGTTGCACGGATCGGGTTTTGGTGTGAAATCCTGAGTGTGATTGGCTTAGGTTTATACTTGCTAATTTTCCACCGTGCACAACCATTCTCTGTGGTATTTGATTCAATGGGCGTGTTGGCAAGCAATGGTTCTTACTTTAGCGCCTTTATGTCAGCATCTTTGTTGGGCTTGTTCATGTTCTTCGGTTTTGAAGCTTGCGGTAACGTGGCAGAAGAAGTACAAAACCCAAGTCGTCAAATTCCTGTTGCCATGATTTTAAGTATCGTGTTTGGTGCGGTATCTGCAATTTTGTCGGTACTTGGTTATTTGATGGCATCTCCAAACTTGCTACAAATCGTATCGGGTAAAATTACTGACCCGATTCCTGCGATTTTAAATGAAGCACTCGGCACAACTGGCGCGAATATCTTTATCGTGATTGCGATTGTCGCGATGCTGTCGTGTATTTTGTCATTACAAGCGGCTTTAAGCCGTTTGGTGTTCTCGTTTGCGCGTGATGAAATGTTGCCAAATAGCCGTTGGATGGCAAAATTGTCAAAACAAGGTGTCCCTGACAATGCCATGATTGTGAGCTGTATCCTGCCGATTTTGCTATGTTTCTTGGTTTACTTCCAGCCAGACAGCTTGGCACGTATTACTGCCTTTGCTGTGATCGGGATTTATTGCTCATTTCAAATGGTGGTTTTGGCGGCACTGCGTCAGCGTTTTAAAGGCTGGAAACCCGCAGGTGAGTGGACTGTTGGTGCTTGGGGGATGATCATCAACATCTTGGCACTGGCGTACGGCATCTTTGCGATTTACTTACTGGCTCAACCAGCAACGGGTAATTCATTTGTTGACCGCTGGATTGTCTTGATTGGTCTTGGTTTTGTGATTGGCAGTGGTTTGGTCTATATGTTTGTGGCAAAACCTTATAACAAATCACAAGCGCCTGAGGGTGATGCAGTAGAATATGCTGCTCAGCTTCGTGCCAAATCTCATTCATAAAAAATGCAGGCGGAAATGCCTGCAATTTTTGATTTTAAGTTTTGAACTTAGCTTAACTCAAATGTAACTGCGCCTGTGTGGCATGTTGTTGTAGCAACTGCACACTGGCAGCATTCAATCCGCGAATTTCACAGTCCATTCCATTGCGTTTAAATTTGCCAATCACCTGATCTAGCGTTTCAATTGAAGTTACATCCCAAAGGTGTGCCTGTTCCAGATCAATCACAATTCGATTTTGACTATGTTGATATTCAAATAATTGAGCAAACTTTTTGGCTGAGCTAAAAAACACTTGCCCCTGAATTTGATAGATGCGCTGTTCATCCGTATCGGTAATTTGACACTGCAATTGTTTTTCCAGTTTGTTGGCAAGAAATACTGAAGATAAAAGTACCCCTGTAATCACACCGAGCGCCAAATTATGCGTGGCTAAAACTACAATCACGGTGGCAATCATCACCACATTGCTGCTACTTGGATTTTTATGAAATTGGGTGAGCGATTTCCATTCAAAGGTACTGATGGACACCATAATCATGACTGCAACCAAGGCTGCCATTGGGATGACTTTCAGCCAGTCGTGAATAAATACCACCAAAATAAACAAGAACACGCCCGCAAAGAATGTCGACAAACGTCCACGACCCCCTGATTTAATATTAATCATGGACTGTCCAATCATGGCACAACCTGCCATCCCACCCATGAAACCTGTCACGATGTTGGCAACGCCTTGTCCTACACATTCTTGATGTTTGTTGCTGGTAGTATGGGTCATGTCATCGACAATAGTTGCGGTCATCATCGACTCAAGTAAGCCCACGGCTGCCATGGCTGCTGCATAAGGGAAGATGATCTGTAAGGTTTCCAAGTTCAAAGGAATATTCGGAATCAAAAACATCGGCAGTGTGTCAGGCAGTTTACCCATGTCGCCGACGGTTGGCACATGCACATTAAACAGCAAAGCCAAAGCAGTAATCACAATAATACAAACCAGTGGTGATGGAATTTGCTTGCCAATTTTAGGCACGTAAGGGAACAGATAAATAATCGCAAGACCCAGTGCAACAAAGACATAGACCCAAGCACTGACGTTGTATAAAGCAGGAAGCTGCGCCATAAAAATCAAAATAGCGAGGGCATTTACAAACCCAATCACCACCGATTTAGAGACAAAACGCATCAGATTGGCAAGACGAATTTTCCCTGCGATGATCTGTAAAAGCCCTGTCAAAATGGTGGTGGCAAATAAATATTGTAAACCATGCTCTTTGACTAACGTGACCATGAGGAGCGCCATTGCTCCTGTAGCCGCAGAAATCATGGCAGGTCGACCACCGACAATCGCAATCACGACTGCCATTGAAAATGAAGCATACAAACCGATTTTCGGGTCAACCCCAGCAATAATCGAGAACGCAATTGCTTCAGGAATCAGTGCCAAGCCGACGACAAGACCCGACAAAATATCGGCACGAATATGACCGAACCATTGCTGTCGATACGTTGAAAACATAGAAAAAACCTAATTCAAAAGAAAAAATCATTAGGCTCGTGATGTGATATATAGACACACAGACGACACCACATCACGAGCCGAATAGCCAATGATGGAAAAATTACTCAGGCAGAAAACGAGAAATTAAGGTGGCGTAACTTGCATGTAGATAAAGAAGAATAATTTTAGAGAATGTAAAGCATAGCAAATCTGTCGGATTAAAGGTGGCTTTAGATTTGGCTTAACTTCTGCCAAATCTAAAGCATATGCTTATGACAGGCTTGTCGAAGCAGAAACCGCCCATAATGAGCCTTGATCGGCTGTTTTAGAGCGCCGTTTGGCTTGTCGATAAAAACGTAAAAACACGAAACCGATCAGTAAGGCAATAATATCAATCCAAATCAGATCACCTGTGTAATGCCATAACCCTAAACTTGGCATGAGATAGGACACAATTGCAGTCATTGGAATTGCGAGCAAAACTACTGCAATCGCCAGTAAAAACTGCGGTAATGCTTTGGCTGCACCAATTGCAAATGCATAGCCAATACTGCCTAAGAACACCACATAATAAATATAAATAAACAGTTGATTTAAAGTGATCGGCAATGGGTTAAAGAGGGCATAACTCCATTTGCCGATTAACATACTACTAAAAATCGCCAAGACACAACCTAAACAACTGCCAATGGTTAAACTGGCTAATAAACGCACATCTTTACGCTGCTCAGGAATCGCATCATTCGGATTTTTGCGTTTACGAGCACGAGTTTCTACCCATAAAATATTGCCTGAGTAGAACAAAAATGCGCCCGCCAAGCCCAGTAAAACATACATCCAGCGAATCCCTGTGCCACCAAAACTACCAAAGTGTAGGCTGAACATCGAATTGACGAGTTTATTCCAAGCACCTGTTTGAGTATTTAGAAATTTGTTGTTGTATTCACTGACTTTATAGGGGTTCATGGTCATAAAGTCTTGTGTTGCACCGCGTAGCATTTGATCACTGCTATAAACTGCAATGCGTGCATTGGCTTTTTCAGGTTGGTTCAAGTTATTGAATTGAATATAACTTACGGAATACTCAGGTGAAACTTTTTTGACTTGAGCTAAAATCTGATTGATATCTAATTTTGGTACAGCTTGATCAATGACCTGTTCTGCTGGGGGCGGGAAAAATGATTTTTTCTGTTTAGATGCAAACTGTAGCGTGTCATAAAAAATATCATGAAATGCAAAAACCACCACAGTTACACTAATGATGACATGAAAAGGCAAACTGGTAATCCCAATCACATTGTGAGTGTCGAGCCAGAAACGTTTTTTATTTTTCCCCGCACGAATGGCAAAAAAGTTTTTGACCAACGTGGGTAGTAGTAAAATCAAACCTGAAAATAAGGCGAGAAAATACAAGACGCACACCACACCCATTAAGGTCACACCTAAACTGTCATGTCCAAGTGTTCCAGGAATGCCTGCTGTTTCATGTAATTGCTCAATCAAATGTCCTGGTTGTGCCAAAGGTTCTTGTTTGATGAGGGTCTGACCGTGTTCATCTAAGCTGGCAAGCCATGTTTTTTGAGTTGCATCGACCGCATGGCGTCCACCACCGCGACCTTCTGTCCACATCATGGGAGCATAATGAAATTCAGTCGAGTTTAAATTTAAGGTAAAGCTCTTTTGCGCTGCGGGGTGTTGCTGTTGGACATTGGCAATTAACTGATTGAGTTGCTGAATTTGTACGGCGGGTAGGACTTGATTAGGAGGCGTTGCCCACTGGCTCAGTTGATGCTGAAACATGCTTAAGCCGCCTGCAAAAAAGCAGATAAAGAGCAGAATTCCTGCAAAAATCCCGACCCATGTATGCATGCTTTTTGAAAGCTTCATGATATCTGCACGGACTTTCATACAGCACCTCTGAGTAAAAACACAGCTAAACCCGCAATCAGATTGGCAAACAGCATGATCAATATGGCTTGCCAACCTCTAGGAATGAAATAACAGGCAAAGAAAATCGGGAGCCAACTCCACGGAATACTCCACATGGCAATTTGTGGTAACACACTGGCATCAAGAAATGGTCGACCGATCAGAAAAACCAAACAACCGATCATCAGTGCAAGCGTAAATCCCAAAAATCCGCCAGCGATGGTTTTGCTCCACCAATCAGGTTGAATCGGGTGTTGAATTTTAGCTTTCATGAGCGACCTGTTTGCTTAAATAGAGGAACAAACGGCAAGAAGCTCCACACGACAGTGATACCGATCAGCCACGATAAAACAGCCACGACTTTGGGTAGAACCCACCACAAAATCAATAGGCTACTGACAGAAAAAATAATGCCTAAACCACGATATGTTTTGGCAAGTGGTTGCTTGAGTAAAGATTGATTTGGGTGGCAACAATACAGCACGCCACAACCGATCACAATCAACAGCAGTCCAAGAATTTTCATAAAGATACTCGGATAATTATGGTCTAACATTTAAAAAAAGCCCCCAAGCATAAGCTCAGGGGCGTTTAAGGAACTTCAATTAAAATTTATAGCTGAGAGATGCGGTATAACTGGTCGGATCTCCATAAGTAGCTGCCCAATAATTCAGGCGATATTTCTCATTGGTGACATTGTCAACATTTAAAGCAACACTTAATGCTGGCGTAAGCTGATATTTCGCCATTAAATTGACCAATGCGTAGCCGTCTTGTTTATAGGCAATATATTTGGTACCTGAAACACTGCTGCTATAAAATGCACTTTGCCAGTTTACTCCACCGCCAATGGTCAGCTTTTTATCCCAAATCGGTAAATTGTAGGTAGTAAACAGTTTGAACTGATCTTCAGGAATGGTGGTGTTTTGTTTAATTCCGCTTTTGGTCGACTTGGCATGGCTATAACCTGCTTGTACATTCCAACCTTTGAGAATCTCACCTGAGGCTTCAAGTTCATAACCTTTGGTGATTACACCATCAATTGCACTGTAATAACTGCTGGTTGAACTAACCACACCTGTCAGGCTGCTTGGAATATTTGAGCCATAAACCGTCCCACTGTTGGCAACATTGTCCATTTTGGATTGGAAATATGCTGCACTGAGGTTGATTCGGTTATCTAAGAAAGCTGCTTTTAAACCTGCCTCATAGTTGTTACCTTCTTGAGGGTCAAGCAGGTTGTAGTTGTAATCCCGATAGGTTTGCGGCATGAAAATATTGGTATAGCTCGCATACGCCGTGACATTTGGCGAAATGTCATAGGTAATACCTGCATAAGGCGTTAACTTGGCATAGGCACTCATGCGTGAGTCTGTGGTTTTGGTCGTGGTGGTGACATGCGAGCGATAGGTATAGTCAGATAAACGTGAACCCAAAATCACATGTAGCCGATCAGTTGGGTTTAAACGAGTTGCCGCATAGTAACCCACTTGTTGATATTCTTTATTATTGACCCCAATGACACGGGTTGCTCCTGATGGTACGGCAACATGACCATTCCATGTTGACAGATTTACCGTACAGGTGTCTGTGCTTGAGTCACAGCCATTAAAATTGTCGTTATTATTGCGTACATACTGATAGCTTGCACCAAGCATAAGTTCATGTTCGCGACCAAACAGTCGATATGGTCCCGATGCTGAAACATCAAGGCTATGTTCTTTCGGATTAAAGTTATTTTGGGTTGCTGCAAGAGAAGCAACATTGGTGGTGTAGTTAGCGGAAGCAACACCAATAACACCAAACAAAGATTTGATATCTTGTTCGGTATAGCTATAGTTGGCTTGCAAGTTCCAACCATTATCAAATTGATGTTTGAGTTGAGCAAAAGCATTCAACGTGTCCACTTTGCTATATGCCCAACGCGCGCTGGAGTTAAAACTTGGACTGTAGGGATTAATGCTGCCATCAGCCCCATACATATCTAAACCATGAACACCTTGTCCTGTAATTTTGTTGCGGCTGAGCATGCCACCCACTGAAACAGTGGTTTGATCCGATAAATCAGCATCGACAATCCCATATAAAGTTGCTGAGCGATTGTCACCCCAGTCTTGCCATGAATCCCCTTGACCATATACAGCAACTGCGCGCCCGCGAACACTGCCTGACTGGTTCAGTTTGTCTTGCACATCAATTTGGGTGCGGTAGGTATTCCATGAGCCTGCGCTGACTTTGATTTCACCTTTTGGCTCGGTACTATTGGCATGCTTACGATTAAAATTGACGCTTGCACTTGGGTAGCCTGCGCCATTGGTTAAACCTGTTGCACCTTTGACAACAGTTACATTTTCATAGATAGCAGGATCTAAGCTACTGATCACTGAGCCATTTTTACTGTCTAGCGAAGGGGAGGTCATTACGCCATCGACTTGATAGTTAATGATTTGCTTACCACGAGCGTAGTAAAAAGTATATTCCCCACCATTTCCAACAGCCCCTTTTGCGCCATAACGTTGCATAGAAACACCAGGGGTTTGATTGAGTACATCTTCCACTGAAGTGAGATTGGCATCCTCAATTTGCTGACTGGTAATGACACTGACAGACTGCGGTGTATCTTTCAGGGCTAAATTCAGTTTGGTGGCATTTTTACTTTTTTTAACGGTATAACTTGTGGCTGCATCTTGATTTGCATGCGCTGTAATGGTTGGAAGCGTACTTTCCTCACTGGCAAATGCAGTAGCGGATAGAAGTGATGCTGACACTCCCAATAATAGAATTTGGCGAATCCCCAAAACCAATTCCTGATGACGGAATTTAAAAGTCTGTTGCTGCATAATTGTCATCGCTATGATTGTGTTACAAAAAACAAAACAATAATAAACTAAATAAAAATCATTATCATTATCATTATTGATTGTAAATTTGATGTTTTAAATAATCGTTTATGTGGATTTAATTTTTAGTTAATTATTTGTTATATAAATATTTATATCTCTTTATTAAGCTTTAATTTATATAAATAGTAAAAATCTATCCTTACTTTCAAAGTGTAAAGCATGATGAAAATATGAAGAAAAGTCATTTTTATTGAATACATTCACTTAAATCAGGACTATTCAGGTCGAGGAAAATCGGGTATATATCGGGTTCTTATTGTAAATAATTATCATTCAATATTTGGATTTGAAAGAATGGCTTATACATTACCTGAATTAGCATACGCTTATGATGCACTCGAACCGCATATTGATACTCAAACGATGCAGATTCATCACACCAAACATCATCAAACCTATATCAACAATATTAATGCGGCAATTGCAGGAACAGATTGGGAAAAACTAGCGGTTGAAGCGCTGGTCGCTCAAGTTGAGCGTGTTCCTGAGCAGTTAAAGGCAACGGTCATCAATAATGCAGGTGGACATGCGAACCATAGTTTGTTTTGGACAGTGATGAGTCCACAGGGAGGAGGAGAGCCACAAACTGAATTAGCGCAAGCAATTCAGCGTGATATTGGTGGTTTTGAAGCCTTTAAAGAAGCATTTACCAAAGCTGCGCTGACACGTTTTGGTAGTGGTTGGGCATGGTTATCGGTTACACCAGAAAAAAAACTGATTGTCGAAAGCAGTGCCAATCAGGATTCACCTTTGATGTGGGGGAATACACCAATTTTAGGCTTAGATGTTTGGGAGCATGCGTATTACCTCAAATATCAAAACCGCAGACCTGAATATATTGCAGCATTTTATGAAGTGGTTGACTGGAATGAAGTTGCCCGCCGTTATCATGCTGCACTGAATGCCTAATCAGGTCTTTGATGTGGAAAGTGCTGATGCATGATTTTGATCCACGCTTGTACCGCAGGAGAAATGGCATAATTTTTTTTCCATGCCATAAATAAATGCCAACGAATATCTGGCTGTTGTAATGGAATCGCGGTAAACAATTGAGCATCTAGCATATTGGTATAGTACTGCGGTAAAAGAGCAATTCCCATGCGCTGTAAAACCATGTCAGCCAGTAGATTCCACTGACTGGTTTTACAGACAATATTCGGTTCAAAACCAATGTGTGCACAGGCATTCATAATGATGCTATTGAGAGAAAAATTCTCAGGAAACATTAAAAAAGCTTGTTGTTGTAATTCTTCTAAACGAATGGATGAGCGCTTTGCCCAAAGTGAATCACGCCGTAATAATACCATTAAAGGATAATCACACAGTTCAACGGCATTAAAAATGTCGGTATCGAAGGGCTGAAGTAATACGCCGACATCGAGTTCGTTATTTAACAGGGCTTGCTCGATACCACGTGAACCGACTTCTAAAAAAGACAATTCGATTTTTGACCACTGTTGATGATAGTCAAAAAGTGCAGGCGTGAGCAGTTGAGCACCAAGGGGCGGCACGCCCAATCTGAGTGTGCCAGTTTTTAGAGATTGATAGTTTTCAATTTCCTGAAAGATATTTTGTTGGGTTTGTAACAAATCCAAAGCATGATGATAAATTCGTTCACCAATTTCGGTCAGTTCAACTTGTCGTTTCCGCCCCAATTCTGCTTTCAACAAGAGTTGAACATTGAGCTGATCTTCAAGTTGTTGCAGCATTTTACTGATGGTGGGTTGGGTCAGATGCAGTTCATCCGCAGTTTGGGTAAAGCTTTTAGTTTTGACTAAAGTCACAAAACAGCGCAGTAATTTGAAAGACAGCATGGATTGATCTTTATTATTCCAAATTGGCATAATTTTAAATTAAATAATTCATATTTGGTATATGGATTTACATTTAACATGATTCTATCGAAAGCAAAATGCTGTTTTAAATTGTGATGAACACAAAGCTGAATATGGGTAAACAACTGTTCAAACTTTTGTTACAACTGGGCGTTTTAGCCATTTTTTGGTGGTGTGGAAACCTCATCCATCAAAAACTGAGCTTGCCAATTTCCTCAGGTATTTTAGGCATGTTTTTATTGTTGGCTTGTCTGTTTGCGGGTTGGATTAAGCTTGAACAGGTGGCTTTAGGGGCAAATGCGGTATTGGCTGAATTGGTATTGTTTTTTGTACCGATTGTGGTGGCAGTCGTTCAGTACAAGCAGTTATTTTTGAGTGAAGGTTGGCAAATTGTTGTGAGTATTGGCTTGGGTACCATGTTGGTGATGTTAAGTACTAGTCTAACCATTCACTATACCTATCGCCTGAAAAAATACTGGCATGTCCGTAAACGCTTGCAGCACAGTGTGCGTTAAGGAGGAATGATCATGAATCTTTGGGCGGGTGCATGTCTAATTTGGACATTGGTTGCTTATATCGCAACAAAACAAGTCTATCGCCGTTATCCAAAACTATGGTTTTCTCCTGCAATTCTGGTTCCAGTATTAACGATTCTATTGATGATGATTTTTGGGATTTCTTACCAGACTTATCAAGAAGATACACAGTGGATTGTTAATTTGTTAGGACCTGCAACCGTTGCTTTTGCTGTGCCAATCTATCGCTATCGTGAAATGATTCGTCAGCATTTAAGTGTTTTGTCATTAGCAATTGTGGTGGGTATGACCGTTGGTGTGGTGAGTGCCTATCAACTGGCGCAAGTTTTTAAGTTTAGCCCTGAAGTGACCAATAGTTTAATGGCTCGTTCAATTTCTACCCCCTTTGCGATGGCTTTTGCTGAAAATATTCATGGGTCAGCAACGTTGGTATCTTTGTTTACCATCATCACAGGGTTGTTTGGTATGGTGTGTGGTGACTTCGTCTTGGCAGTCACTAAAATCCGTTCCAAT
Organism: Acinetobacter brisouii; assembly: GCF_008993995.1. Lineage (GTDB taxonomy): Bacteria > Pseudomonadota > Gammaproteobacteria > Pseudomonadales > Moraxellaceae > Acinetobacter > Acinetobacter brisouii_A. The sequence goes on along the minus strand of NZ_BKNN01000029.1, from coordinate 20,312 downwards.
ATCGCCAATGGTGCAGCATTTGGGAATGCAGCACATGGTTTTGGAGCAGCCCGCGCTCAACAACGCGATAGTGAAGAAGGTGTGATTGCCAGTTTGACCATGGTGATTGCAGGAATTTTGATGGTACTGGTTGGGCCTACAGCGATTCATTTATGGTTTGCATATTTTTAAAATTTAGATGAAAAAAGAGGCTTTTTAAAGCCTCTTTTTTAGATTTAAGCAACAGATTTATTATGCAAAACATCAATAACATGATGTATTTGTTCAAGGCGCATATCCGCGAGTTTAATCAAATCATCCTTGACCCAATTGGGAATCTGATCGGAACGAATCCAATCTTGAATGTCATTCGTATCAATATTTAAAAAATCAGCGACTTGGCTTTGCCAAGATTCACCAAATAAAGCTTGTCCAATCAGAACAAAGTTTTCAGCTTTCATATTGTTCGGTACATAGTCAAAAGACATCTATAGGATATCGACCAAATGTTTAGTGACAAGCTTTATTAGCAAAATTCAACAAAATCTTTAAATTTATATACGATTTCCTGTCAACATTTTCGTGTTTGTTTAAATGAATCTGGCATAAAAAAAGCCTCCGAAGAGGCTCTTAAAAAATTAGTCTTTTTTGAGATTTTCAAGCAACAAAAATTCCATTAAGGCTTTTTGCGCATGTAGGCGGTTTTCTGCTTCATCCCAAACCACAGCATTTTTATGGTCAAGCATGTTTTCAGAAATTTCTTCACCGCGGTGAGCAGGTAGACAGTGCATAAATAAGCAGTCAGGGTGAGCAAGGCTCATAAGGTGCTCATTGACTTGATAATCTGCAAATGCTTTTTCACGAATTTTCTGTTCTTCTTCCTGACCCATTGAAGCCCAGACGTCAGTCACAATCAGGTCAGCATTCACAGCAGCATCTTCTGCTGAGTCTACGAGTTCTGCACAGTGTGCAAATTCAGACAAAAACTCAGCTTTTGGTTCATAGCCTTTCGGTGCAGCGATTTTCAGCTTAAAGCCCCACATGTGCGCCGCTTCAATATATGAATTACACATATTGTTGCCGTCACCAATCCACGCGACTGTTTTGCCTTCAATGCTGCCGCGGTGTTCAACATAGGTTTGAACATCGGCAAGAAGTTGGCAAGGGTGGTGGTCATCGGTCAATGCATTAATCACAGGAACTTTAGAGTAAGATGCAAAGCGCTCTACGATGTCATGTCCAAAAGTACGGATCATCACAATATCAAGCATGCTTGAAATCACACGTGCCGAATCTTCAATCGGTTCACCACGACCAAGTTGCGTGTCGCGTGATGATAAGAAAATTGCACTTCCGCCAAATTGACTCATTCCTGCTTCAAATGAAACGCGGGTGCGGGTGCTTGATTTTTCAAAGATCATGCCGAGAACTTTACCAACGAAAGGTTGGTAAACGGTATTTTCGTGTTGCAAGCGCTTAAGCTCTTGAGCGCGTGCAATAATGCGATGAAGTTCTGCTGTAGAAAGATCACGTAAGGTAAGGAAATGCCGTAGAGCCATGGTTACTCCACATAATTGTTGAATCGCGATGGCATCAACAATTAGTTGTTCGTTAAGGAAAAAGTAATCGGTTACTATACTACAAGCGGTCTGTTTTTCCAAAGACTTATCGATATTGCAAGGCTTTCAGAAAATGATCGACGCTATATTCAATATAGTCGTTAATTTCTTCGAGGCTCTCTTTAGGGTCAACACCCATCAGCACTTGCCACTCAAAATGCCACAGTATGCCTAAATACATTTGTGCGGAGTTGATTGGTCGCTCACAGACAATCTGACCTTGTTCATGAGCTTGTTGCAGACGATGACTGACCTTAAGTAGAATTTTTTCAGGGCATTCTTCATATAAATACACAGCAAGCTCAGGATTGTGTTTGGTTTGCTCAAACAGTAGTCGGACAAATTTTCGATTTTCAGGCTTTAAAATATGTTGATAGAAATTTTGTAAGATACTGATCAATAAATTTCTTAAATCACTCGTTTGAAGTGTTATTTTTAAAAATAGCTCTTTAAAAAAAATATCACGACGATAATCACAAATCGCTTTAAATAAACCTTCTTTGTTGCCAAAGTATTTATATAAAGAGGCTTTAGACCCGCCAGCATGTTGAACAATGTCATCTAAAGAAACAGCATCATATCCTTTGTCTAAAAATAGTTCTGTAGCAGATATTACAAAGGCAAAGTGTCGCTCAAACCCACGTTTGGTTTGTGGAGGCACATTGCAGTAGCAGTGAAGTTGATCTGACATAGAAATAATTAAAGAATCACGAGTGATCTTCAAGTATAGCAAATCTTGCTGAAAATGGCGCAAAGCTATGCGCTACAATCATTCGCCGAATACAAACTAGCCTAAAATTTGTTGTAAAAGTGATTGTTCATAAGGGCTGAGCGCTTGTTGTTCATAGAGTTTATCTGCAATCTGAATGAGTGTTTCACCATAGACAATTTGATTTTCTGCACAAAAGACTAAGCCTAAATGTTCTAATGAAGTCAAATTGTTATCGGTTTGAAATGAATAGGTGTACCAACTTTTTGCATGTGAATACTCATGGAGGGTTTGGTAATATTCTGCAAGTGCATGTGCGCTATATGCGACATCATGATGGAAAGCATCACTGAAACATCTTTTTGCATTTTTAAAATCTTTAAGTTTTAAATAAATTTGACCTAAGTGGAGTAGGGCATCAAATTGTTGATAGGAAACAGCTTTCTGTAGCATTTTTATGGCGTGTTGGTCGTTAAATTGTTGTTGATAAATTTTACCAAGTAGTAAATAGGGCAGCGAGCTGCTCAGTTGGGCTGCCTGCTGTAGATAATGCTGTGCCAGATGTAAGTTTTGTCGTTCAAACTCAATCTGACCTAAAGCGTGAAAGGCATCAGGGTACTGCTTTTCAGCTGACTTTAAATACCAGTGGTAAGCTAAACAACGCTGCTGCTGTTGAGTATAGAGCTTTCCTAAACCATACATATAACGAGGGTCATTTGGATTTTTCCGTTGCATTTTATTTAAAGCAGCCAATGCTTGTTTTGTATCTCCTGCATCGATACTTTGACAGGCATGTTGGTAAAGAAAACTTTGTTCATTTGCTTGATGATTTTTTTGTAAACGGAAAGAAGACCACATGATGTTATGATATAAAAGATAATGATTATCATTTATATCATGATTGAGTGGAAAAGTACAATCGTTACCGCACAATAAAAAAGGTCATGCTTTGCATGACCCTTTTTACTAATTTTTAATGTCGCTTAGTCAGGCGTAGACAGCTTTTGATCTTCTTCTTCATCGTCATCTGTTGAATCCATACCCAGTTCTTTGAGTTTGCGTGTCAGCGTATTACGACCCCAACCCAGAAGCTCGGCTGCATGGCGTTTACGACCACGCGTTTGTTGTAAAGCTGCATTAATGAGCGTGCGTTCGAACATTGGTGTGGCAATGTCTAAAATTTTCATTTCACCATTGCGTAATTTTTGCACTGCCCATTGTGCTAACAGCTCATCCCAATGCTGAATACTGACTCGTTCAGGTGTTGCTGTAACATTGCCAGTATCACCAGATTTTTGAATCGGAATCTGCTTCAGCTCATTTGGAAGATCTTCAGGATACACTTCACGACCTGTGATCATGACAGTAAGCCAGCGGCACGTGTTTTCTAGCTGACGAACGTTGCCTTGCCAAGGCAATTGCTGCATGTAACTAATGGTTTCTGGACGTAAGATTTTAGGACTTACACCAAGTTCTTTACCTGCTTGAGCCAAGAAATGCTGTGCCAACATTGGAATGTCTTCACTGCGGTGTGCCAATTTTGGAATATGAATACGAATGACGTTAAGACGGTGATACAAGTCTTCACGGAAACGACCTTCATTGACCAGTTTTTCCAAATCTTGGTGTGTTGCCGCGACAATACGCACATCAACTTTGACAGGAATATGTCCACCAACGCGATAAAACTCTCCATCTGCCAATACACGCAATAAACGGGTTTGCGTTTCAAATGGCATATCGCCAATTTCATCGAGGAACAATGTACCGCCATTGGCTTGCTCAAAGCGACCTTGACGTTGGGTGTTTGCCCCTGTGAAAGCACCTTTTTCATGACCAAACAATTCGGTTTCAATCAAATCTTTTGGAATTGCAGCCATGTTGAGGGCAATAAATGGTTTGCTCTTACGTGGCGAGTGGCGATGCAGTGCGTGAGCGACTAACTCTTTACCCGTACCTGATTCACCATTAATCAACACCGTAATATGCGATTGAGATAAACGACCAATCGCACGGAAAACTTCCTGCATAGCAGGAGATTCACCAATAATTTCGGTGGAATGAATCGGAGAGCTAGTTTTGTTAGCAGATTCTTGTTGCTGTAACTTGGTAATATGCAAAATCGCACGATTAACTAGAGCCAGTGCTTCATCAATATCAAATGGTTTTGGTAAATATTCAAAAGCACCTGTTTGATAGCTTGATACAGCAGATTCTAAATCAGAATGCGCTGTCATAATAATCACAGGCAAATCAGGATGGCTGCTTTTTACCTTGCCTAAAAAGGTTAAACCATCAATTCTAGGCATACGGATGTCAGTTAAAATGACATCTGGTGCTTCGTGAAGAAGTTGGTCTAAAGCGCTTTGAGCTTCCTCAAAGCTGGTGACATCAAAACCTTCTTCTTTGAATGTTTTTTCCAGCACCCAGCGCATGGCGCGATCATCATCAATGACCCAAATTTTATTTCGCGACATGTTGCGACTCCCAAGGTAAATATAAGCTAAAAACGGTTTTACCAGCGACAGAATGGCAGACAATCATACCATTGTGCTGGTGCATAATATTTTGTGCAATACTCAGACCCAGTCCTGTGCCATTGGCACGACCTGTGACAAGTGGGTAAAACACAGACTCTAAAATTTCTTCTGGAATACCGGGCCCATTATCTTCAATATCAATTCGTACCGCCGAACGGTGCAAAATGCCGTTAATGGTGACGAGGCGTTGAATGCGGGTACGTAAAATCAGCTCAGGCTTGTGCTCTTGGAAAAAATCCTTGTGCTCAAGCATGGCTTGAACTGCGTTGACACTGATATTGAGCATTACCTGAATCAGTTGATCCCGATCTGCTTTGACATCGGGCAATGACAAATCATAATCACGGGTAATTTTGATTTTCTTTTTGGTCTGATTGGTAATCAGCGAGCGAACACGCTCTAAGGGTTCATGTACATTGACATCGACATAACTTGGTAATTGGCGTGAACCAAGCATGGTATCCGCCAAAGTTCTAAGTCGGTCGACCTCATTGATAATAATGTCAGTGAATTCATTATATTTTGGATCGTTTAAGCTACGAGCCAAAAGTTGTGTCGCACCACGAATTCCACCCAGTGGATTTTTAATCTCATGAGCAACACCGCGAATCAGTTGTCGAGTGACTTGGTGTTGCTGAATTAGGTTTTCTTCCTTAGAGATTTTAAGCATCCGATCAATTGGATTGAGTTCAATCAACAGTAAAGGATGATATGGGCGACCCGCATTGAGCTGTGAAACTGAATAATCCACATGAATGTCTTTAAAATTGACATTAATAATGGCTTCACGACGTGTGTAAGCTTGCCCTGTATTTAAAGTATTGAACAAAGCTTCACGGGTATCAAAACTGTCATTCGGTGCTTGAAGCAGTTGAATGGCGGGCATACCTGAAGCACGTAACAGACTCATGTCAAATAGTGCTTCACATGATGAATTGAGGTAAAAAATATTTAGATTTTTATCAACCAATAAGATCGCTGTGGTTAAATTATCAACCAATAGACGATAATCAATCGCTGGAGTAGGATCCATTAGCGTAATCTTCCTGATGTAAAATAGCGCAATGGCATCTTTTTCATTGTGGTTGCTCCCTGTTATGGAACATTTTCTAAAATTTAAAGTAGCTTGATTAAAGCAAAATGTAAGCCAACTTTAGAAAGTGACTTGTTTTTAGGCAAAAAGTGTCTATTGCCTGTTCTAGAAGTAATCTTTCGCGTTTAATCACTAAAACAGTATCAAAATGAGGAGTTTTTAGCACTATATTGGTGCTATTTATTTGTTTTGTTAATTCTTGAGCGATATTTTGGTGCGTGATCGAAACATTACCGTTTATACCTATGCTTATGCAGGGAAAAGTCATACAATACGCGCATTCTAGTGGAGTGTTGTTGCATGAAATCCCCCAAAGTCGGTTTTGTTTCTTTAGGTTGTCCTAAGGCATTGGTCGATTCTGAGCGTATATTAACCCAGTTGCGTACTGAGGGTTATCAGGTTGCATCAGATTATGATGGTGCTGACCTTGTTGTTGTAAATACCTGCGGTTTTATCGAGTCTGCGGTACAAGAGTCGTTAGATGCGATTGGCGAAGCCATGAGTGAAAATGGTCGCGTGATTGTGACAGGCTGCTTGGGGAAAGATGAAGACAAAATTCGTCAGATGCATCCAAATGTCTTGAAAGTGACAGGCGCGGCAGCCTATCAGGATGTCATGGAAGCTGTACATGAATATGTCCCTGCACCACCAAAACATAATCCATTTATTGACTTGGTCCCTGAACAGGGCGTGCGTTTAACGCCGAAGCATTATGCATATTTGAAAATATCTGAAGGCTGTAACCACCGTTGTACCTTCTGTATTATTCCAAGCATGCGCGGTGATCTTGTATCTCGTCCAGTTGGTTCTGTACTGGAAGAAGCAGCTGCATTAAAACGTGCAGGCGTTAAAGAAGTGCTGGTAATCTCGCAAGATACCTCTGCTTACGGTGTAGATACCAAATACAAGTTGGACTTTTGGAACGGTCAGCCTGTAAAAACCAAATTTTATGATATGTGTGAAGCATTGGGTCAGTTGGGGATCTGGGTGCGTTTACACTACGTTTACCCGTATCCACATGTTGATGCTGTAATTGACTTGATGGCGCAAGGTAAAATCTTGCCATACTTGGATATTCCATTCCAACATGCAAGTCCGCGCATTTTAAAACTTATGAAACGTCCAGCGCACAGCGAAAATACATTGGAGCGTTTAAAAATTTGGCGTGAAAAATGCCCTGAATTGGTGATTCGTTCAACATTCGTGGTTGGCTTCCCAGGTGAAACCGAAGAAGACTTCCAAATGTTACTCGACTGGTTGCAAGAAGCTCAACTCGATCGCGTTGGATGTTTTACTTATTCTCCTGTGGAAGGCGCAACGGCAAACGATTTGCCAGACCACGTGCCTGAAGAGATTAAACAAGAGCGTTATGAACGCTTTATGCAGATACAGCAAGCGATTTCAGCAGCAAAATTGCAGCAACGTATTGGTCAAACCATGACGGTATTGGTTGATGGTTTGGAAGATGAATATCCAGTTGCAGTTGCTCGCTCTTATGCAGATGCCCCAGAAATTGATGGCAATGTTTTTGTTGAAGACATTGATAAATCACAAATTAAAGCGGGTGACTTGCTAGAGGTCGAAATTACCGATGCAGATGAATATGATCTATTTGCTAAATTGATTAAAATTAAAGCAAATTAATCAACCAACACGCACAAATTTAACTTTATTCGAATGAAAACGCCTTCGGAGCACAGTCATGGCAGAAACAAATAGCCCTCGTTACTCACGTATTCTACTGAAGTTATCTGGTGAAGCATTATCAGGTAATCGTGAAATGGGGATCGATGCTCAAGTTCTAGATCAAATGTCACTTTCTATTGCGCATTTGGTGGGTTTGGGTGTGCAAGTGGGTATCGTGGTTGGCGGTGGTAATCTCTATCGCGGTAGTCAGTTGCAAAAAGATGGTTTGGTTGGCCGTGTAACAGGTGACCAAATGGGGATGCTTGCAACGGTCATGAACGGTTTGGCAATGCGTGATGCATTGGTGCGTCGTAATATTAAAACCCGTTTAATGTCAGCATTGCCGATTGGGACGGTCGTTGAGTCTTATTCAAGTCGCGATGCGATTCGTCACTTGAGCCAAGGCGAAGTCTGTGTGTTTGTCGCAGGTACAGGTAATCCATTCTTTACCACCGATACAGCAGCGTGTTTGCGTGGTATTGAAATCGAAGCCAATCTTATCTTAAAAGCAACCAAAGTTGATGGTGTTTACAATAAAGATCCAAGCAAATATGACGATGCTGTGAAATATGATCGTCTAACTTTTGATCAAATTTTAGATGAAAAGTTAGGTGTGATGGATTTGACCGCGATTTGTTTATGCCGTGATCATAATGTGCCGTTGCAAGTGTTTGACATGAATAAATCAGGTGCGCTGCTTTCAGTGGTGATGGGTGAAAAAGAGGGAACTCTTGTTACGAAGTAATATACGTAACAGAGAAAGCTCTTTATACTAGCGCTAATTTTATCTATATCTTGAGAAAGTAAGGAAGATCATATGATTAACGATCTTAAAAAAGACAGCGAACAGCGAATGCAAAAATCAATCGAATCCTTAGAGCAAGGATTTGCAAAAGTTCGTACTGGTCGTGCGCATCCATCAATCTTGAATGGTGTTATGGTTCCTTACTATGGTTCTGATGTGCCATTAAACCAAGTTGCAAACGTGGGTGTTGAAGATTCGCGTACACTGATTGTTCAGCCATTTGAACGTACTATGGTTTCTGCGATTGATAAAGCAATTCGTGAAAGCGATTTGGGCTTAAACCCAATCACTGCGGATGCGATTCGTGTTCCACTTCCAGCACTGACTGAAGAAACACGCCGTGATATGCAAAAAGTTGCACGCTCTGAAGCTGAAAATGCCAAAGTTGCGATTCGTAACATTCGCCGTGATGTTTTGGGTGATCTAAAAGCATTGTTGAAAGAAAAAGACATTTCTGAAGATGATGAACGCCGTGCAAGTGAAGACGTACAAAAAATCACTGACAAATATGTAGCTGAAGTTGATAAACGTTTGGCTGCGAAAGAAGAAGAGTTAATGAAGGTTTAATGGATGACGAGTTTAGACGGCATTCACCATCTTCCTGAGCACGTTGCCATCATTATGGATGGCAACAATCGCTTTGCTAAAAAAATGCACCTCGAAAAAGGAGCAGGACATAGGGAAGGGAAGAATTCACTCGATCCAATTGTGGAGCGCTGTCGCGAACTCGGTGTTCAGGCGTTAACAGTTTTTGCTTTTTCAAGTGAAAACTGGAATCGTCCGCAACCTGAAGTGGACTTGCTCATGCATCTGCTTGAGCAAACAGTCCATGAACAAATTCCACGCATGATCAAATTTGAAATTGCGTTGCGTTTTATTGGAGAGCGTTCTCGCCTTCCAGTACATTTACAAGAGCTTCTAGATACGGCTGAACAACAGACTGCCCATTTCACACAGATGACCTTAACCATTGCGATTAGTTATGGGGGGATGTGGGATATTGCAGACTCAGCCAAACGTATCGCTCAAGATGTGCTTGATCAGAAAATTACGGTTGATCAGATTAATCCGACATTGTTTGGTCAATACATTCATCTTGGAGATTTGCCTGCGGTAGATTTGCTGATTCGTACAGGTGGAGATTATCGCATCTCTAATTTTCTGTTATGGCAATCGGCGTATGCAGAGCTTTATTTTACAAAAACACTGTGGCCTGAGTTTTCTGTACAAGAGCTCAATCAAGCCTTTAAGGTATTTGCAGAGCGTGAGCGCCGTTTTGGTAAAACCTCTGAGCAAATCCAACAAGAGAACACCGAGAAATAATACATGTTTGAGCGGATTAAAACCGCATTGGTCTTGGTAGCAATCGTTTTAAGTTGTATGTTTGCTACAACCTCATCTTACCCAATGCAGACACTTATGGTGATCGCTGCAACGATTGCAGGGTATGAGTGGTACAAGTTAATGCCAAAGCAGGATGCATCAATACGACCATTCTTTGTTTGGGGATATACGTGTATTGTACTGATTGTATCTGTAGTTGCCTTATTTTCTCACGATATTACTTTACTGTTTTGGGTCGCATCGATTTTGGTGTGGATTACCAGTGTGTATTGGGTGAAAAACTTTCCTGAATATGATGGCTGGTACAATAAGAGCTTAAATCTGTTAGGTCTGATTTTGGTTTCAGCTGCCGTAAGTGCAATATTCTCAGTTTGGAAGCACTCTCCATGGTGGTTGATGTATTTGTTTCTGTTGGTTTGGGGAGCAGATAGTGGTGCTTACTTTGTAGGGCGAAAACTGGGTCGTCGTAAAATGGCACCGAATGTAAGTCCCAATAAGTCTGTAGAAGGTCTGTTTGGTGGTTTAATGACTTCAGGTGTTATTGTTGTCATTGTACAAAGTCATTATTTGAACTTAACTTTATCACAACATATTTTATTCTTGATTCTTTCTATCTTTACAGTGCTTGGCTCAGTGCAAGGCGATTTATTTGAATCGATGATCAAACGCCGAGCAGGCGTTAAAGACTCTGGAAGAATTCTTCCTGGGCATGGTGGAGTGTTGGATCGAATTGATTCATTGCTAGCAGCGGCTCCAATTTTTGCAACAGGACTTTATTTATTAAAATTTATTGGCGTAGATCTATAAATGTCTCAATCTGTTTGTATATTGGGTGCAACAGGCTCAATTGGTGAAAGTACATTAAAGGTATTGCAGCAACATCCAGAGCAATATTCAGTTTTTGCAGTGACAGCGTATAGTCGACTGGAAAAACTCGTCGAAATCTGCAAACAGTTTAGACCTCAAATTGCAGTCGTACCATCTACACAGCAAGATCGGCTTGCGGACTTGTTTAAACAGCATCAGATTGATCATACTGAGATCTTAACCGATGAATCTGGTTTGGTTGCTGTTGCTGAACATTCGCAAGTTGATATTGTGATGGCAGCTATAGTCGGGGCGGCAGGATTATTGCCAACCCTAGCTGCGGTTAAAGCGGGTAAACGTGTCCTCCTTGCCAATAAAGAAGCATTGGTGATGTCAGGCGACATTATGATGCGAGCCGCAGAGCAGCATCAGGCATTATTGTTGCCTGTTGATTCTGAACATAATGCAATTTTTCAATGTTTGCCAAATGGGTACTGTCAGTCAGAGCGTACAGGGCAGCCGAAGCAGGGCGTTTCACGAATTTTGCTCACGGCATCGGGTGGGCCATTTTTAAATACATCATTAGAACAATTACAAACAGTAACGCCTGCACAAGCTTGTAAACATCCGAACTGGTCGATGGGTCAAAAGATTTCAGTTGATTCAGCAACTTTAATGAATAAAGGTTTGGAATTGATTGAAGCATGCCATTTGTTTTCAATTTTAGAACATTTTGTTACAGTTGTAATTCATCCACAAAGTATTATTCACTCTATGGTTCAGTATGTGGATGGTTCGACTTTGGCTCAAATGGGAAATCCTGATATGTGTACGCCAATTGCACATGCATTGGCATGGCCAAATCGTATTTCTACACCTGTAGATGCATTGGATGTATTTGCACATCAACAGCTTAATTTTCAGCAACCAGATACAGTCAAATTTCCTGCCTTAAGTTTGGCACGCTATGCGATGCAGACGGGTGGTACTGCGCCTGCTATCTTGAATGCTGCAAATGAAATAGCAGTTGCAGCTTTTTTACAGGAAAAAATCAAATTTACAGCGATTCCTGAAATCGTCGAACATACATTAAATACAGTGGAGAATATGCCAGCAAATTCGTTGGAGACTATTTTACAAGCAGATCAATTTGCCCGTAATATAGCAACTCAGCGAGTGAGTGCTTTAGGGCTAAAATAATGAGTATTTTATTTATGGTGGTTGCAGCAGTTTTATTGCTTGGGCCACTCATTGCCATTCATGAATTTGGTCACTATTGGGTTGCACGTAAACTTGGTGTTAAAGTTTTAATTTACTCAATTGGCTTTGGACCAACAGTATTTAATTGGACGTCTAAAAAGTCAGGGATTCAATATCGTTTATCGGCTTTGCCCTTAGGTGGTTATGTCAAAATGCTAGATGAACGTGAAGGTGATGTAAAAGGAGAAGATCTTCCTTATGCCTTTAATCGTCAAGCCCCTTGGAAACGTATTGCGATTGTTGCTGCTGGCCCATTAATCAATTTGATTTTTGCTATTTTATTATTTTGGATTCTATTTTTACCTAAACAAGAGCAACTCAATACACGTATTGGTAAAGTTATGCCAAATACACCAGCTGCGGTTGCTGGATTGCAAACTGGCGATAAAGTTGTTGCTATTGATGGAAAAAGCACGCCAAGTTGGGAAACCTTAAACTTTGCTTTAGTGGATCGTGCTGGGGAAACTGGGCAAATTCAGGTTCAAGCAGAGCATCAAGGACAACTTAAAAATTTTAATTTACCGATCCAACATTTTTTAAAAGATCAAAGTCAGTCTGCTTTAGATACATTGGGTTTCTTGCCTTATCGCCCAAAAATCGACCCTGTGATTGATCAACTTGTGCCCGATGGTGCAGCAATTCGTCAAGGACTACAAAAAGGTGACAGAATTATAGCAATCAATGGTGTTAAAACTCCTGACTGGTTTGATGTTGTTGATATTGTTCAGAAGTCTCCAGAGAAATTACTCAAAATTGATGTTGAGCGCTTAAACAAGATTGTGCACTTGCAGGTTATGCCTCAAGGTAAGCGTGACAATATGGGGAATATGACAGGAATGTTGGGAGTTCAAACTCAGTCCAAACAAGTCCATGTTCCTGATCAATATAAGCAAACAATTCAATATACGCCTGTACAAGCGTTTGGAAAAGCGGTACAAAAGACAGGTGAAATTTCCAGTATGATTTTAAACTCAATGACCAAAATGGTTCGTGGTTTAATTGGGTTGGAAAATTTATCAGGTCCAATCACGATTGCAAAAGTTGCTGGGCAAAGTGCCGAAATGGGGTGGCAAACCTTTATTTCATTTATGGCATTAATGAGTGTCAGCTTGGGTATTTTAAACTTGTTACCCATCCCAATGCTTGATGGTGGGCATTTAGTTTATTACTTTATTGAAGCAATTCGAGGTAAACCTGTTTCTGAACAAATACAAATGATTGGTTTTAAAATCGGGATGGTATTGCTGGGGAGTATGATGATCCTTGCTTTATTTAATGATTTTATGCGTTTATAACAGAATTGATGGAATATTCAACTTAGCGGAAAAATAGGCATGCGTCACACACATTTTTTAATGCCTTTGGCACTGGTTAGTGCAATGGCAGCGGTACAACAAGTTTATGCTGCGGATGAATTTATTGCTCAAGATGTCAAAATCGAAGGCTTAGTTCGCTTAACTCCTGCCAATGTCTATAGTATGTTGCCAATAAAAAGCGGTGATCGTGTTAATGACGCGATGCTGAATAATGCAATCCATACTTTATATGATTCAGGTTTATTTGATGATATTAAAGCGACCCAACAAGGAAATACCTTGGTGTTTAATGTTGTTGAGCGCCCAATCATTTCTAAGGTTGAATTTAAAGGCAATAAACTTATTCCTAAAGAAGCATTGCAAGATGGCTTAAAGAAAATGGGTGTTGCTGAAGGTGAGGTTCTGAAAAAGTCAACTTTACAGAACCTAGAAACCGAACTAGAGCAACAGTACAATCAGCAAGGTCGTTATAATGCTGATATTAAAGTTGAAACAACGCCACGTCCAAATAACCGTGTTGATCTAACGATTAACTTTAATGAAGGTAAAGCCGCAAAAGTTGTTAATATTAGTGTCATTGGCAATACAGTTTTTAGCGATGATGAAATTAAACAGGCATTTGCATTAAAAGAAAGTAGTTGGTCATCCATTGTTACTCGAAACGATCGTTATGCCAAAGAGCGCATGGCTGCCAGCTTAGAAGCTCTACGTGCACTTTATATGAATGCGGGTTATGTTAACTTTGCGGTCAACTCATCCAATCTGAATATTAGTGATGACAAGAAAAATATTTTCGTTGAAGTTTCAATTACTGAAGGTCAGCAGTTCAAAGTCGGCGAAACCAAATTCTTAGGTGATACTTTATTTAAGCCTGAAGAATTAAAAACCCTGCAAATTTATAAAGATGGCGATAGCTATTCTCAAGCAAAAGTAGATGCCGTTAAAAATATGTTGCTACGCAAATATGGCAATGCGGGCTATTACTTTGCTGAAGTGAATGTCGTCCCACAGATTGATAATGATAAGAAGATCGTTGACCTAAATTATTACATCAATCCAGGTCAGCAAGTAACTGTACGTCGTATAAACTTTACGGGTAATACTAAAACTGAAGATCAGGTATTGCGTCGTGAAATGCGCCAAATGGAAGGCGCTTTGGCAAGTAATGAAAAAATTAATTTGTCCAAAGTGCGTCTAGAACGTACAGGTTATTTTAAAACAGTGGATGTTAAACCCGTTCGTATTCCAAATGTTCCAGATCAAATTGATTTAGATGTCAATGTTGAAGAGCAACATTCGGGGACTAGTACTTTAGCGTTAGGTTATTCGCAAAGTGGCGGTATTACTTATCAGGCAGGTATTAGTCAATCAAACTTTTTAGGGACGGGTAAGAGTGTTGGTTTTGATTTTACCAAGTCACAATATTCAACCTATTATAATTTAGCAGTCACTGACCCGTATTTCACTATTGATGGAATTAGTGCGGGTTATAATGTTTATTATAAAGAAACAAAACCATATCAAGACTATCATGTCAGTGATTACTACTCAAAAACCTTGGGTGCAAATGCGAGCCTATCTTATCCAATTGATGAGAATCAAAGTGTAAGTGGTTCATTAGGAATTGAAAATACAGATATTTCAACAGATGTTTACGGCTCTGTAGCATTTGGCGACTATCTAACTAGCCATGGCGGTTCAGTTAAAAATGTTACAAAATTGAGCTCCCCTTGGACTGATTCGGAAGGGGGGAATCATATTGATTATAAGAGTGAGTTTGAAGGATCTTATCTTAACTATTTAGTGAATTTGGGTTGGTCATTTAATACATTAAACCGTCCAATGTTACCAACTTCAGGTCAATTGCATAGCTTGAACTTGGAAGTGGCTCTACCGGGTAGTGATGCTGAATACCAGAAACTGACTTATAGCGCACAAGCATTCTTCCCAATTGGCGAGAAAGGTTGGGGGATTCATAGCTATGGTAAGCTAGGTTATGGTCATGACTTACCATTCTGGAAAAATTACTATGCAGGTGGTTGGGGATCAGTACGTGGTTATGAAGATAATACTTTAGGCCCTACTTATCCTGGTGCCTATTATAGTGGAACAGGAACAACAGACACGAGTAAGGACTCTACAGGTGGTAATGCACTCGTGCAGTTTGGTGCAGAGCTGATCCTGCCTGTACCATCGAAAGGAGACTGGGCACGTAATGTTCGACCTGTCTTGTTTGCTGAAGGTGGTAATGTCTTTGATACGGAATGTAATATCAGTGATTTCTATGAAGGCACAACAAAGGTTAATGGTAAGCAATACTGTAAAGATAACTACGGTCTAGATTTTGGTAACTTGCGTTATAGTGTTGGTTTCGGTTTGACATGGAATACCATGATTGGTCCACTTTCAATTAGTTATGCATTCCCGCTGAATAAGAAAGATGATGACCAAACTCAAGCAGTTCAATTCCAGATTGGTCGAACTTTCTAAGTTTGACCTCGTATACATCATATAGATACATGATTAAGGATATATAAATGAAAAAGTTAGCACTAGCATTGGTTATGGCGGGTTTCGGTTTTACAAATATGGCACATGCAGCAGGTTTTGCAGTGGTTGATATGCAACGCGTTGTAGAAAATAGTACATATTTGAAACAGCAGAATGATAGCTTGCAGCAAGCGGTGAAACCTTCGGCTGCACGAGTTGAGCAATTGAATAAAGATATTCAAGACTTACAAAACAAAGCAGCAACGGCTAAACCTGCTGAAGTACAACAGTTGAAAACTCAGTACGAAGCGAAAGTAAAAGAAATTAATTCTTTAGAGCAAAATATTCAGCAACGTCTACAGTCAACGTCTCAAGCAACAGGTCAAACATTTACCACTCGTGTTCAACAAGCTGCTGAACAATTGCGTAAAGAAAACAATTTAGACTTTGTTTTGAATAAAGACTCAGCACTTGCCTATGACGCAAAGAACGACTTAACTGATAAAATGATTCAAAAGGTTAATGCGATGAAATAATCAATGATTCAGCGTTCATATACACTTAAAGATCTTGCATCTTTAGTTCATGGTGAATGGATTGGGCAGCCTGAAACGAAAGTTTCAGGTTTGTCTAGTTTAGAGCAAGCAACATCACAGCATATTTCTTTCGTGAATGGAGAGAAATATCTAGAACAAGCAGTCGTATCTCAGGCTGCCATTCTGATAGCAACACGTGAATTACAAGAAAAACTCACGAATCATCAAAATTTGATTATTGTTGAGAATCCGTACCTTGCTTTCGCAATTCTGACTCATGTGTTTGAAATTAAAAAAACAGATGTCGGTATTGAAAGTACTGCTCAAATCCACCCTTCAGCGATCATTTCTGATACGGCTTATATTGGTCACTATGTTGTGATTGGTGAAGACTGTGTAATCGGCGATGATACTTTTATTGAGTCACATGCCAAAATTGATGATGGTGTGGAAATTGGTAAAAAATGTTTTATCGACTCCCATGTGACCATTACAGGTTTTGCAAAACTCGGTCATAACGTGCGTGTTCATGCCAATACGGTGATTGGTAGTGAAGGTTTCGGCTTTGCACCTTATCAAGGTAAATGGCATCGTATTGCTCAGCTCGGTTCGGTCAAAATTGGCAATAATGTGCGGATTGGTTCAAATTGTAGTATTGACCGTGGTGCATTAGATGACACAATTTTGGAAGATGGGGTCATTGTAGATAACCTTGTGCAAATCGCCCACAATGTGCATGTTGGTGAAAATACTGCGATTGCTGCAAAAACAGGCATTGCGGGTAGCACAACGATTGGCAAAAACTGTATACTTGCTGGCGCTTGTGGGGTGGCTGGACACTTGAAAATTGCTGATAATGTGACATTAACAGCAATGTCAATGGTCACGAAAAGTATTTTTGAGGCTGGCTCATATTCTTCAGGAATTGGTTTATTTGAAACGAAACACTGGCGTCGTACAGTTGTTCGCCTCAGACAATTAGCAGATGTGCCATTGACCCAAATTGTCAAACAACTTGATCATATACAAACTCGTATTGAGTCACTTGAATCAACTTTTAATATGCGTAAATGAATATGACAGAGTCACAAAAGCAAGATTTGTATAAACCAGAATTACCAATGAATATTCAGCAAATTCGTGAATATTTGCCACATCGTTACCCATTTTTATTGGTTGACCGTGTGACAGAAATCACCGAAAACAGCATCGTTGGTTATAAAAATGTGTCGATTAATGAAGAGTTTCTTCAGGGGCATTTCCCAGAATATCCAATTATGCCAGGTGTCTTAATCGTTGAGGCATTGGCACAAGTTTCTGGCGTGTTGGGTTTCGTGATGAATGGCGAAAAACCACAACCAGGTTCTTTGTTCCTTTTTGCAGGTGCAGAGAAAATTCGCTTCAAGAAGCAAGTTGTTGCAGGCGATCAGTTGGTATTGAAATCTGAGCTTGTCATGCAAAAACGCGGTATTTATAAGTACAACTGTACTGCAAGCGTAGATGGCATTGTAGCAACGACTGCTGAAATTATTATCTCTCATCAAAGAATCTAGAGCAGGCATGAGCAATAAAGAATATATCCACCCAACCGCTATTATTGATTCATCTGCAGTAATTGCACCTGATGTTGTAATTGGTCCTTACTGTGTGATTGGTCCACAAGTCACTATTGGTGCAGGGACTAAGCTTCATTCACATGTCGTGATTGGCGGATATACTCGTATTGGTGAACACAATGAGATCTTCCAGTTTGCAAGCATTGGTGAGGTCTGCCAAGACCTGAAATATAAGGGCGAGGAAACGTGGTTAGAAATTGGTGATCATAATGTGATTCGTGAGCATTGCAGTCTGCATCGTGGTACGGTGCAAGACCATAGTTTGACCAAAATCGGTAGTCATAACCTGTTGATGGTCAATACACATATTGCGCATGATTGTCAGATTGGTGATCACAATATTTTTGCCAATAATGTGGGCGTGGCAGGTCACGTTCATGTTGGAAGTTATGTTGTGGTTGGTGGTAACTCTGGAATTCATCAATTCTGTAAGATTGATTCTTACAGCATGATTGGTGCAGCATCTTTGATTGTTAAAGATGTGCCTGCTTATGTGATGGCTTCAGGAAACCCCGCACATGCTTTTGGTCTGAATATTGAAGGAATGCGTCGTAAAGGTTGGTCAAAACAAGTGATTCAAGGCTTACGTGAAGCATTCAAGCTTATTTATAAAGAAAGTTTGACAACAGTTGAAGCCATTGAGCGTATTCGTGCAGAAATTTTGCCAGAAGTTGCTGAAGTTCAGTTGTTGATTGATTCTTTAGAACAGTCTGAGCGCGGTATTTTGCGTTAAGCAAAATATTGTGTAAAAAAAGATGCCTGATGGCATCTTTTTTTTAAGCATAAAAATATAATATTAATCAATCAGTTGTTCGACTTTGGCACTTTCCCACGCAATTATCGCTGTTTTTCGGGTTGTTCCCCACATATATCCACCAAAATTTCCAGAGGCTTGAATCACTCGATGGCAGGGAATCAAAAATGCCACAGGATTATGACCTATAGCAGTTCCTACTGCACGAGCAGCATTTTTTTGACCAATGTCTCTGGCAACTGCCCCATAGGCACTGAGCTGTCCCATCGGGATTTTAAGCAAACTTTCCCAAACCTTAAGCTGAAAAGCAGTCGCTTTAAGATGTAATTTTATTTTTGATAAATTATCACGGTTGAACTGAAAAATCTGTAAAGCCTGCTGTTGTAATACATCACTGTATTCGGTTAGTTGGGCTTTGGGAAATTGTTCTATCAATGAGATTAATGCAGTTGCTTCATTATCTATAAATGCCAAATAACAAATTCCTTTTAATGTTGATGCTATTAGTACTTTGCCAAAAAGCGTTTCTGCAAAGCTGTAATTAATTTGCAAGGCTTGTCCACCATGTCGATATTCAGCGGGAGTCATTCCTTCTATTTGTATAAATAAATCATGTAAGCGACTTGAGCTAGACAATCCTGCATCGAATGTCGTATCTAACAAAGTGATCTTAGGTGGGTGCTTTAGAATGGATTTTGCATGTTGTATGGTGGTGTATTGCAGGAATTTTTTGGGACTAATTCCTACCCATTCAGTGAATAAGCGCTGAAAATGTGCTGGGCTAAGGTGGACATGTGCTGCGATTTCCGCCAAATTGGGTTGTTGTTGAAAATTATGCTGAATATATTCAATTGCTTTTGCAATGCGAGAATAATTTAGAGATGCTGACATAATTGCACACAGAATATATTGGATTTCATTTTAGATTAGCAAATCAGGTCTATCAGTAAAATCCAATTCTTGCGCTTATAGAAGGAGCACAGCAAATTGTAAGTCAATTGCAAAGCGGGGCATAATATGACAATTTGCTGTGCCTCTGAATGGTATTAAGCACGAATCATATAAATTGATTGATCGCCATCACAGGAAAAATCAGCTAAAAAACCGTGCAAACCAGCCTTTTCCTTTTTTCTTTTCTTGGGCATGTAGATATTGCAACATATTATCACGCACTGAATTTACATAGTCCTGATCATCATGCTGGATATGATTAATTAACCATTTGGATAACAAACGGTACAAATCATTTTCAATCGACTCTCCATTGTTGAAGCGCTGCCGATAGTCATGTAATCGTTTTACAAATAATTCGTGTATGCCTTTGTGTGAAGGTAAGTACTGATAACAGACTTGTTGCAGTAAATTTTCTTCAAAGCTGAAATGAGATTGAGTATAGTCGATTAAGTCATCAAGTACATCTTTGATTTTATCGTGCTGACCATTGACTCGGATCTTTTCTAAAACATTAATATAATCTAAAATTTGTCGATGTTGATGATCAATCACATTAATGTGTTTCCGTTAATTAGACCACTCAATTCAGTTTTATAAGTGATAAATCCGCTCTAAATATTTAAATTATGCTGCCATTACTTTTAGTAAATGTTGATCATAAAATTCATTCGGTGTTACCTTATTCAAACTTGAATGAGGACGTATCATGTTATAAAAATCCAAATACTCAGCAATGGATTGTTTCGCTTGTTTTACTGTATCGTAAGCCTTCAAATAGACTTCCTCATGCTTCACGCTGCGCCA
>NZ_BKNN01000028.1 GCF_008993995.1 Acinetobacter brisouii | reverse complement strand
GAGCAATTCCTCATACCAGCATTACCAGAAAATAGTGTAGTGGTTATGGATAATGCAGCATTTCATAAAAGAGCAGATATTCAGGAGTTATTGGAACAACAAGGGCATAAAATTCTTTGGCTTCCTGCATACAGCCCTGATTTAAATCCTATAGAACAGATGTGGGCATGGGTTAAACGTAAGCGTAAAGAATGGTTGATCGACTCAGTCGATGAGTTATTTCGAGTTTTTTTCGAATCTTGTATGAATAATAAAGTAGTTTGACTATAGAACTATATTTATTTTACTCGCGTTAGTCAGCTTCTCTTTTATTTTACTTGAAGTGTTCCAAGATAAGATTCAGTCTATAAAAGAAGAGAGAACATCAAAGAAGCAAAGTCTACAGCTAAAAGATCAATTGAAGGCTCTGAATTATGATGAGAAATATATTCTGTCATTATTTATGAGTGAACAGAAAACTGAAAAAGCATTAAATCCAACGAACCCAAATGTCGTTTGGCTGGAAAATATGAAATTTATTATTAATACACTTAAAACTGAAGAAAACAAAAAAGTCTTCAGGATTGATCCTATTGTTATGAATGAATTAAGAAAAAATCCAAACCTATTGTATTAAAAGAACCCCGCATCAAGCGGGGATTTTCTTTAAATCTGAAATTAGATACGTTCAATAATGGTCGCAATACCCTGACCTAAACCAATACACATGGTCGCAAGACCGATTTGCGTATCTTTTTGCTCCATCACATTGAGCAAGGTCGTGGTAATACGCGCACCTGAACAGCCCAATGGGTGACCGAGCGCAATCGCACCACCATTCAGGTTAATCATGTCTTGCTTGTCATAAATGCCCAAGCCTTTCATGACCGACAAACCTTGTGCAGCAAAAGCTTCATTTAGTTCAATGGTTTGAATGTCAGACATCGTTAAACCTGCGCGTTTCAGGGCTTTTTGTGTCGCAGGCACAGGACCATAACCCATGATTGCTGCATCACAACCTGCAACCGCCATTGAGCGAATCACGGCACGCGGTTTAAGCCCCAAATTTTTAGCACGTTCAGCAGACATCAGTAACATGGCAGATGCACCATCAGACAAAGCCGATGAAGTTGCCGCTGTCACTGTACCGCCTTTCGGGTCAAACGCAGGGCGAAGTGCTTGGAACGCTGCCAAGTTTGCATCGGCACGAATCACTTCATCGACATCGCAGAAGATTTTAAAGCCATCGGCATTGTGACCTTCGACACCGACGATTTCATTTTTAAAACGACCTTCTTGAGTCGCTGCCCAAGCACGTTTGTGAGATTCAACCCCAAACGCGTCTTGTTCTTCACGGCTAATGCCATTCATGCGACCCAACATTTCTGCGGTCAAGCCCATCATGTTTGAGGCTTTGGCATAGTGTTTAGACGCTTCAGGGTTCAGGTCAACGCCATGCATCATGTTGACATGCCCCATGTGCTCGACACCACCAATAATGAAAATATCACCTTGATGCGTTGCGATTTGCCCAGCCGCCGTATGAATCGCTTGCATGGATGAACCGCACAAACGGTTGACGGTTTGACCTGCCACAGTTTTCGGTAAGCCAGCCAACAAGCTTGCATTACGGGCAATATTCCAGCCTTGTTCAAGGGTCTGATTGACACAGCCCCAAATTACATCTTCAACTTCATTGACATCGAAGCTGTTACGCGCCACCAAAGCACGAATCAGGGCAGCTGAAAGATGCTCGGCACGCACATTGCGGAACATTCCGTTTTTGGATTTGCCCATGGCGGTACGTACACCATCAACAATCACAACGTCACGTGGATTTAAAGTAGTCATTCACGCTGCTCCTTAACCGTAAAATTTCTTGTTGTTTTCAGCCATGTCACGCAGCAATTGCGGTGCTTCATAGGCTTTGCCTAAGTGGGCATAGGTGTTGCACAGTGCCACGTATTCAGCCACACCTGTCTGGTCGATATAACGGCATGGGCCACCACGGAAGGCAGGGAAACCAATCCCCATAATCATCGCCATGTCTGCTTCATGTGGCGTTGCAACAATGTTGTCTTCTAAGCAGCGAACGGTTTCGTTGCACAGCGCCAACATCATACGGTCAATAATTTCTTGTGGATCAAACTCGCGTTTTTCACCAGTGACCACTGGGGCAATCACGTCATACGCAGTTGCATCGACGGTTTTGGCTTTTTTGCCTTTCTTGTCGAGTTCGTATTTGTAGAAGCCGACATCATTTTTCTGACCCAGACGTTTGGCTTCATACAGGGTTTCGATAGAACCTTTAAAGTCAGGTTTCATGCGGTCAGGGAAGCCTTCCGCCATGACTTCAGCACCGTGTACGCCTGTATCAATCCCCACCACGTCCATGAGATAAGCAGGGCCCATTGGCCAGCCAAATTTTTCCATGACTTTGTCGATTTGCTGGAAGTCTGCGCCGTCTTTGAGTAACAGATCAAATGCACCGAAGTAAGGGAACAGCACGCGGTTGACCAAGAAGCCTGGGCAGTCATTCACCACAATCGGGGTTTTACCCATTTTCTGTGCCAATACCACAGTGGTTGCAACCGCTTCTTCTGAGGTGTGTTCGCCACGAATCACTTCAACCAACGGCATCATGTGCACAGGGTTAAAGAAGTGCATACCGACAAAATTTTCAGGGCGTTTCAGGGCTTTGGCTAAACGGGTAATTGAAATAGTCGAGGTGTTCGATGCCAAAATCGTATTGTCACGGACTTTACTTTCAGTGTCCGCTAAAACCGCTTCTTTGACTTTCGGATTTTCAGTCACCGCTTCAATCACGATATCGACATCTTTAAATTCGTCATAACTTAAAGATGGGCGAATGCGGGTCAGGGTTTCGCCCATTTTCGCCGCAGTCAATTTGCCACGTTCAACCTGTTTGGTGAGTAACTTGTTGGCTTCAGACATGCCGAGTGCCAGTTGAGCATTACCAATATCTTTCATGATGATTGGCGTGCCTTTGCTGGCAGTTTGGTAGGCGATACCACCGCCCATAATCCCTGCACCCAATACCGCAGCTTGATTGACAGGATGCGCGCCTTTTTCGTGTTTCTTCGCGGCTTTTTTGACAACCTGATCGTTGATGAATAAACCAATCAAGGCTTCTGCTTGTGGTGTCACCGCAGCTTTAGCAAAGCCTTGAGCTTCAACTTTTACCGCTTCATCACGGGTTAAGGTTACGCCTGCTTGTAGTGAGTCCAACATCAGTTTTGGTGCTGGGTACTGGGCAGGATTGGCTTTAGAGAGTACCGCAGCTTTGGCTGTGGTAAATGCCATCATCTGTTCAATTTGATTGAGTTTGACAGGCTCCAGTTTTTCTTGGCGTTTGGCTTTCCAGTCCAAGCGACCAGCAATGGCTTGTTTGACTAAATCAATTGCAGCAGCAACGACTTGATCATCGGCAACCACAGCATCGACTGCGCCATCTTTAAGGGCAGCATCAGGCTTTTTCGGTACAGCCATCGCCATCCATTCAACAGCATTGTCGATGCCGATGACGCGGCTCAGACGGACTGTGCCACCAAAACCTGGGAAAATACCGAGCTTGATTTCAGGTAAACCGACTTGCGCTGACTTCGCCATGACACGATAGTCACACACCAAACACATTTCAAAACCACCACCCAAAGCCATGCCATTAATCGCCACGACTTTTGGGATATTTAAATCTTCAAAACTGTTAAAAATCTGGTGAATATTCACCAGCCATTCTTGAATGACCGCTTCGCCTTGTGCGAAGTTTGCACCAAACTCAGTAATGTCGGCACCGACAATAAACGTCGATTTGGCAGAAGTGACCACCAAGCCTTGAATTTCAGGATGTGACTGTACCGCAGCAATCGCGGCTTGGAAGTCATCAATGGTGGCTTTATTAAATTTATTAACCGACTCACCGAGTAAGTCAAAGCGGAATTCTGCAATTCCGTCCTGTAGCATTTGGACGGTAATGGCATTGCCTGCGTGGATCATGCCCTGATCTCCTTTATTCTGGAGGACTTGTTCGTTGATGTTATTGGGTTACTGTGCAAAGCACATCTTTGGAGTGCTTTTCATCTTACGATAACTCTAAACAAAAAATATGCTTCGAGTTGTATCAAGCCGTGACGCAATGGTCACTGATTTTTTGCATCAAAAGCGAACTGGGCAGTTTTTTTGTTGAATAAGCACACAAAAAATGAGGGTTATACTGATTTATCATGATTTAAATCATTGGTTTATTAAATGGATGAAAGTGTAATTCAGAAAGTTTAGGAAAATATATTTTTTGTCATTTGGGTCAATGCTTTGTTGCTGTTTAGAGTCAGATTCATACAAAAATTCACAGAATTGGGTCATGAAGGGAATCGAGTCGGGAGGATGCAGATCTGGGAATTTCAATGGTCTTTATTTTGATTGAAAGACACTGTCATCAAACTTCAATCATTTCTTCAAAAAAATGTCATTTTGAAAAAGTAGTCTTTTGAATTCCTAAATTATTGATATATTTATATACATGAAAAATAATTATTTTTTTATAAAATATAGTTTTCTATTGTTACCATTGTTTAGTGTAAATGCATTTGCACTTGATCTGAAATATGCACATGAATATGAAGACCTGTCCAATGAACATACCGATAAAATCCAGCTCAGTCATACCTTTGATAATGGCATTGGTGTCGCGGTGAAATGGAAGTTGCAGCCCAAGGAAACCGCAGATGGTTCAGCAGGGCAGGCTTTCTCGAATGACCAACTGTATGAACATGTCTATAAGCTGAATTATCATTATGATTTGAATGAGAATATTGAGCTCATCCCTGCGGTGTCTTGGACAACAAAGACAGGGGGAACCACCAAGTTTAAGCCGAATATTACCCTGAACTATAGCTTGCCGCAGAAAACCAAATTGTCACTGAAATATCGTTATGAAGAAGTTGATTATCGTGATTCTGGGAGTAAATATGGTTCACTGATTGAAGGTGGGATTTCCCATAAATTTGATCGTGTTAAAGTAGCCTATAAGTTTGGGTATTACACTAGTAATGTGAATTTATACGATCACCAAAAACATGATTATATCCATAAGTTGACAGTGGGTTATAAGTTGACCAAAAAGTTTGCGCCATATGTAGAGCTGAAGAATGAGTCTTACAGCAGTAAATCTGACCGTCGAACCACTTCATTTACCTTAGGTTTTAACTATAAATTTTTATAAGAATGCTTGAGAAATTCAACATGCAAAAACGACTGTATCTCTCAATGTTTCTGGGTCTAACAAGCTTTCACCAGACACATGCCGAGTTAAAACCGACACCTGAGTATCAATTAGAGCAAGTCGTGACTTTAATGCGTCACGGGATTCGTCCGCAAACCAATACGGCTGCATTAGAAAAAGCCACGGGTAAAGAGTGGTTCAAATGGCCTGTACCCGATGGAACGTTGAGTTATCGTGGTTATGAGGGCGTAGTTCGTCAGGTTGCCTATCCTTTGGCACTCTGGAAAAGTCAGGGGTTGAAACTTGGCAATCAGGCCTGTCCCGATGCTCAGCAGGTCTGGATTTATGCTGACTCCGATCAGCGCACCGCCATGACAGGCGAAGCCGTTTCTCAAGGCATGTTTGGGCAATGTCATGTGCCTGTTCATGTGTCACAGCAGAAAAAAGACCCTTTATTTAGTGGTGTCGATTTAGACCGTTTTGCGCCGTATTTCCCAAAAATCCAGCAACAGTTTTTGGCAAAAATTGGCACTCAGCAGGAAATTAAACAGCGATATGCCAAGCCAATCGAAACCCTCAAAAATACGGTCTGTGCTGCCAATGCTTGCCAAGCGCTCGATCAGGACTGGGGTATCACACTGGAAAAGGGCAAGGTCAAATTGACAGGGCCGCTGTCGATTGCAGCCAATATTGGAGAAACTGTGCGCTTGCAATATAGTGAAAATCTTCCTCAAAGCGAGGTGGCTTTTGGACATGTCAGTTCAGCAAGCGATTTGGAGCCTTATATGCAGTTACATCGGGCTAAATATCAGTATCTGAATGAACTTCCGCTATACGCACAAATTGGTGGGCAGTTTTTATATCAACGCATTCTTGAGGATCTGACAGGAAAATCACAAACAGCCAATATCCCGCTGATCATGTATATGGGACATGACACCAACATTTCCCAGATTCAGACCATACTTGGATTTAACTGGAAGCTGGCGGATGGTATTCAAAATGATATTCCGCCTGCGAGTATGCTGGTTTTTGAAAAATATCAGGAAAAATCCACACATCAGCAATATATCCGCATCTATTTTTCAGCACGCAATTATCAGCAATGGCGTGATTTAACTGAAATCAATGCTGCTCAGCCAATGCAGTTACAAGAGTTCAAGGCGAAGTCTTGTAAAACAACGTCAGTTGGCACCTTGTGTCCTATGAGTTTACTTGAAAAGAAAGTGCCACATCTGCCTTAATCTCGGGTTTTTTGCAATTTAATCAATTGCATAAATGGAACTGTACAAGGACGTACTTTGCCCAAAGCGATAAGGAGAAATCGCATGAATTTTAAGTCATGTGTTGGATAGATTCAGTAGGATGAATATGCGATCAGATCAAGACAAAAGTTGAAAGTAAATAAATAAAGTATAGATAATATAACAATAATGAATTTAAAGATTAGGCAGCGTTGATTGGTCTATCGCAACTTTTTATTTTTTTGTTAAAATATCGCTAAGTGAGAATCAGTTGGTATTTATCACTGGTGTAATCGTTGATTAATTCTGAGTAAACTTATGATTAAATGGATAATTTTGGCGATCTTTGTGATATCTGCATTGTATATCCAATATCGTGGTAAAGTGCGGCATTCGTTTTATCGTCAATTTTTTGACCATTCAACCTTGCTCGCACCTATCAACTTTTTGATGTATGCCTTTTCGAAAGTGCCGAATCAGCCCTATATCGAAACGCAGCGCTTTAAAGATCTTAAAGTTCTCGATGAAAACTGGGAAATGATTCGCGAAGAAGCCAAAGCTTTATATTCACAAGGCAACATTAAAGCTGCGGATTCTTATAATGATTTAGGTTTTAACTCATTTTTCAAAACGGGCTGGAAGCGGTTTTATCTAAAATGGTATGACTCTGCTCATCCTTCTGCGGCAGAACTTTGCCCAAAAACAACAGCATTACTCAAAACCTTGCCAACCATTAAAGCAGCCATGTTTACCGAACTTGCGCCAAATAGCCGTCTGGTTCGTCACCGTGACCCGTATGCGGGTTCATTGCGTTACCATTTAGGTTTAATGACACCCAACGATGATCGTTGTTTTATTGATGTCGATGGACAAAAATACGCATGGCGTGATGGGCAAAGTGTGGTGTTTGATGAAACCTACATTCACTATGCTGAAAATGCCACAGATCAGAACCGTATTATTTTCTTCGCTGACGTTGAGCGTCCACTGAAAAGCCGCCTGATGGAAAAATTTAACCACTGGTTTGGTAAAAATGTCATGACAGCCGCGAGTTCACCGAATGATGCAAGTGACCGTACAGGGGGCTTAAATAAAGCTTTTGGTTATGTGTATCAAATTCGCTTAAAAGCCAAAGCACTGAAAAAATCCAATCGCCAGTTGTACTACATTTTGAAATGGGTACTGATGCTTGGAATTTTCTTCCTAATTTTTATTCGTCCCTATGTGTTTAAATAAAATATCCAGATAAAAGCATAATTTTAAGAACGCCCAATCACGGGCGTTTTTTTATTGGGAAAAACAATATTTTAATCAATTGTTTAAAAATAAATAATCCATAAAATAATCAATCAAGTCATCACAATAATCTAAAGGAAAAGAGCGATGAAAACCAAGCAACTTGCAGTGTTATTGGGAGCGCTGAGTTTAAGCGTACTGGGGCATGCCACTACGTGGTTTGCAGGAACGGAATATCGGGGCAATGTGAATATTCGTATTTCAGGTGGTGCGCCTGTGACATGGGACTGCAATGGTCGTGAGTGTCAAATTTCTGGTCCTTGGGGCAATGATCTATCGCTTGAGTCTTGTCAGAATTTGGCATCACAAGTCGGTGAGTTACGTTATTACGGCAACTCTGCGGGGCGGATGTGGGCAGCAGGTTCTCCTGCGCTGAATCAGTGTAATCAGGCAGCGAGCCGCCCAAGCAATCGTGGGGAAACCGTATGGTATGCGGCAACGCAGTATCGTGGCAAAGTTCAGACTCAAATTTCAGGGGGAGCATGGGTAATTTGGGAATGTAACGGACATGAATGCAGCATGTCTGGCCCTTGGGGCAATGATTTGTCGGTTGAGTCCTGCCGTAATCTGGCTGCAAAAGTTGGTCGTATTAGTGCTTATAGCAACTCGGCAGGTGCAGAGTGGCGTAGTGGCTCGCGAGAACTGGCAAGCTGTAATGCTACAGCACGTTAAAATATTTATTCTTGAAATCTGTGGGTTCAGGCGCTACATACTGTCATACCTGTTTTGATTACTGAGCCAGCCGTGAACCCGAACGCCCGCGAACACATTGAACAACTGCTTGCCAAGATGACCCTGCTTCCTGGGGTCTATAAAATGCTCGGCAAGGACGGTGAACTGCTGTACGTGGGCAAAGCCAAAAATCTAAAAAATCGGGTATCGAGCTACTTTGTCAAAACCATTGAACATCCGAAAACCCAAGCTTTGGTAGCACGGATTTATGATATTGAAACGCTGGTGGTTCGCTCGGAAACTGAAGCTTTATTGCTTGAACAGAACCTGATTAAACTGCATCGTCCGCCGTATAACATCATGCTGCGGGACGATAAATCCTATGTCTATATTTTCATTTCTGCCGATCAGCCCTATCCACGGATTGCCAGTGGTCGCGGTAAAGGCAAACATCAGGTTGGAAAATTCTTTGGGCCGTATCCGAGTGCTTACGCAGCGCGTGATACCTTATTGATTTTGCAGAAACTGTTTAATGTGCGTCAGTGCGAAAACAGCTATTTTTCGCAGCGTAAACGTCCGTGTTTGCAGTATCAGATTAAACGTTGCACTGCGCCCTGTGTTGGGCTGATTTCCCCACAAGATTATGCGCAAGATGTGCAAAATTCGATTCGCTTTTTGCAAGGCGACACCAAAGAACTTAACCAAGAATTGATTGCCAAAATGGAAGCTGCCGCCGCCGAATTGGCGTTTGAAAAAGCGGTGTTTTACCGTGACCGTTTGGCGCTGCTGCGTGAAGTCTCGGCACAGCAAGCGGTATATAAAATCAAAGGTGAAGCGGATATTTTGGCGATTGCTCATCAGGCAGGCGTGACCTGCGTACAAATGATGTATGTGCGTAATGGACGAATGCTCGGCGGAAAGAGTTATTTTCCTGACATGCTCAGTGATGACTTGGGGCAAATGCTCAGTGATTTTATGGCGAATTTCTACTTTCAGGTCGCCGATGAAATTCCACAAGAATTGATTGTGAATACAGATTTGCCAGACCGTTTGGAATTGGAACAGGCGCTCAGTCAGCACTTTCAGAAGAAAATCCAGATCAAATCTAATGTCCGAGAAACCCGTGCCGAGTGGCTCGAGTTGGCGCAAATGAATGTACAACATGCGATTCAGGGGCAGCTCAATCAGCATCAGGAATTGCATGAGCGCTTCTATCAATTGGAACAGATTGTTGATCGTCCGATCGATCGGATTGAATGTTTTGATATCAGTCATACCATGGGCGAAGCCACGATTGCTTCTTGTGTGGTGTTCGATCAGGGTGGAGCACGCAAGCGCGATTATCGCCAGTTTGCGATTGAAGATATTCAGGCAGGCGATGACTATGCAGCCATGCGTCAAGCCTTAACGCGCCGTTATAAAAAAGCGCCATTGCCTGATTTACTGTTGATTGATGGCGGTAAAGGTCAACTGCATATGGCGATGCAGGTGATGCAAGACTTGGGGCTAGATGC
Organism: Acinetobacter brisouii; assembly: GCF_008993995.1. Lineage (GTDB taxonomy): Bacteria > Pseudomonadota > Gammaproteobacteria > Pseudomonadales > Moraxellaceae > Acinetobacter > Acinetobacter brisouii_A. The sequence continues at coordinate 25,934 of NZ_BKNN01000028.1, read as the reverse complement.
CTTCATGATTGGCGTATCGAAAGGTGAAGGGCGTAAACCGGGACTGGAAACCCTGCATTTTACCGATGGAGATAAAATCCAGTTGGCAGAAGATCATAAAGCGCTGCATCTGATTCAGCAGGTGCGAGATGAAGCGCACCGTTTTGCGATTACCAAGCACCGCGCAAAACGTGATAAACGCCGTGCGGGTTCAGTCCTTGAAGTGATTCCCGGACTTGGGCCAAAACGCCGCCGTGATTTACTGACTCATTTTGGTGGAATACAAGGGGTGCTCAAAGCCTCCGAAAAAGAACTGACCTTAGTCCCCGGTTTGGGGAATGTGATGGCACGTACCATTTATCAGGTCTTACACGAATAATGCAGGGTATTCAAAGCATGCTGCTATAAGGCTTGCAATCAGAAGGTTTTGCAAGATCACGACGGCTTTATGGTCGACACATCTGTACATTTCGTATAAAGTGATGCAAGTATTGAACAGTCAAAAATACGTTTAAAAATCACTCGATGCAGACTTGCAAGGGCTAAATTGGCGGTGGCTATGACAACAGGGCGAATCCTGAACATTCCAAATATTCTCACCATTGCACGAATTGTGCTTATTCCCGTATTTTTACTGGTCGCTTACTGGGCACCTGCGATTGGTGTTGCAGGGCATTCAGGCAGTTTCACCCGCCATCTTATTTTGACTGCAATTTTTATTTTGGCAGCAATCACAGATTGGTTCGATGGTTATTTGGCACGTGCGCTGAATCAAACGTCTGCATTTGGACGTTTTCTCGACCCTGTCGCAGATAAGCTGATGGTCGCTGCGGCACTGGTGGTTTTAGTGCAGTGGAAACCGACCATTATAATGGCATTTGCAGGGATTGTGATTATTTCCCGTGAAATTACCGTATCGGCACTGCGTGAATGGATGGCTGAACTTGGTGCACGTACCAGTGTAGCCGTATCCACCGTTGGGAAATATAAAACTGCATTTCAGATGATCGCAATCAGCGTATTTTTGCTGAATTGGCAGCCATTAGAAACTTTTGCCTATATTTTGTTGTATACCGCTGTGATTTTGACTTTATGGTCGATGTTTATTTATCTGAAAGCCGCATGGCCGTATTTAAAGCAACCATAAAATACAATGCCCTGATCATTCAGGGCTTTTTTATGCCCAATGATTGTGCAAAATTCATCACTCAAATAGTGCGTATGGAAAAAATATATTGATGATTTAAAAATAAAAAATTCATATTATAAAAATTAAAGCTAGGCAAGATCGGTTAGCAATAAAACTGTATAACATTACACATGCTGACAACTGTAATGAGAAAAACTACTATTTGAAAAAAATCCTCTGTCAAGATGATCTTGGCACGTGAAGTTTTCCTTCAAGGATTAGGGATGATGTGTGGTAACCACAAGGAATAGATAGGAACAAAATAACGAGCTGTCTTATTATTTCATTTTAGACGGTTGTTTATGAAAACAATGTTTTTAGATCGGAAGTTTTATCCGAGCGATTTAATGTCAGGTTTGGTGGTGTTTCTGGTGGCGTTGCCACTGTGTTTGGGCATTGCTCATGCATCGGGAGCGCCTTTATTGTCAGGTGTAATTGCAGGTGTGATCGGCGGGATTGTCGTTGGTGCATTTAGTGGTTCACATATTAGTGTTTCAGGCCCCGCAGCAGGTTTAACCGCAATTATCTTGGCGCAGTTAATGGCGCTCGATGGTCAGTATTCGGCATTTTTGCTGTGTGTAATTTTTGCGGGTGTGTTGCAAATGGTCTTTGGCTTTTTAAAGTTGGGGACGTTTGCCAATTTTGTCCCAACCAATGTGATCTTGGGTTTATTGGTTGCGATTGGTTTAATCTTAATTATTAATCAGTTACCCAATTTATTCGGTTTGCATATGGCAACAGTGAAAGATTTGGGGATTCAAGGGATTCCACAGCTTTTACAGCATGTCGATGTCGGTGCCGCCCTGATTGGCGTATTATCCGTTGCCTTGATTTTGTTATGGGATCAAACGCCTTTAAAGAAGTTGCCACTGCCTTCGGCACTGATCGCAGTTGTCTTTGCAGGGGTGCTGAACTGGATCTTGATTCAGTCAGGTTCAAGTTTGGCTGTGGGTGATCAGCATTTAATTGATTTGCCGAACCTGTTTACCTCACAAGAACAAATCTTTTATTTTCCAGATTTTTCACATTGGAATAACCCGCAAATTTATATCGGTGCAGTGACTCTGGCGGTGGTGGCATCGTTAGAAACCTTGCTTAATCTGGAAGCTGCCGACAAGATGGATCCACACAAGCGCAGTTCACCGCCAAATCGTGAATTGTTGGCGCAAGGCATCGGCAATACTTTGTCGGGTTTTGTTGGAGGCATGCCTGTGACGTCAGTGATTGTACGGAGTTCAGTCAATGCAACCAGTGGTTCAAAGACCAAGGTCGCGACGATCTTTCACGGCATTTTACTGATTGTGGCAATTCTGTTTTTAACCCCATTACTCAACGTTGTGCCGCTCTCGGCATTGGCTGCAATTTTGTTGCTGACAGGTTATAAACTTGCACAACCAAAACTGTTTATTCAGCTTTATCAAAAGGGTTGGAAGCAGTTCCTACCGTTTATTGTTACCGTGATTGCCATCATGCTGACCGATTTGCTGATTGGGATTATGATTGGCTTGGTACTCAGTACACTGTTTATTTTACATAGCAATATGCATAGCGGTGTCAAAGTGATTCATGAAAAGCATTTACATGGCAACCTGACTCGGATTGAACTGGCACAGAATGTCAGCTTTTTAAACCGTGTCGCTTTGCTGTCGGTGCTGAATAAAATCAAGCGTCATGAAACTGTGGTGATCGATGCCAGTAATACAGCGTATATCGACCCTGATTTGTATCAGGTGATTCAAGAGTTTCAGCAGGAAAAAGCTGCACAACGTCAGATTGATCTCAAACTTGTGGGTTTTCAGGCACATTATCCTGAATTGCATGAAGATGATGCGATTGATGTCGATGTCAGTACCCGTGAAATGCAGCAGCAACTGACTCCAGAACTGGTTTTGCAAAAACTCAAAGAAGGTAATCAGCGTTTTGTATCGCAGCAGCGTTTACAACATGATATTGCCCGTCAAATTCAGATCACCGCGAAATATGGACAGCATCCAATTGCAGCAGTCTTGGGTTGTATGGATTCACGTGCGCCAACCGAAATGTTGTTCGATGTTGGGGTGGGAGATCTGTTTAGTTTACGAATTGCGGGCAATATTGTAGGGGAAAAAGTTTTAGGGTCGCTTGAGTTCGCCTGTAAGAGTAAAGGTTCTCGCCTGATTGTGGTGTTGGGGCATACCGACTGTGGTGCAGTGACAGCGGCATGTCAGATGTATCAGCAACAGCTTGATGTCAGTCAAGCCAAAGATACCCCGAACATTCAATATGTGTTGAAACCGATCATGTCGGCGATTGAAACCGTCAAAACGCAAATGACTGATTATCAACTGGCACGCAGTTTTATTGATGAAGTCACCATGATGAATGTCAAAAATAACATCGCCTATATTTTAAAACACAGCGATGTCCTGCGTGAAATGGTCGAGAACGGTGAGGTTGGGATTGTCGGTGCAATTTACGATGTGAAAACAGGTCAAGTTGATTTCTTATAATCGATCTTAAAATTACAAGGCGGATGCTTGCATCCGCCTTGTGACATTTTTAGCGATTGAGCTTTTAGCTGGCTTTAGTGTTGGCTCGATTGCTGCTCGACCTGCTCAGCAAGATTCAGATATTTTTTCTCAATCTCAGTGGCATGCTCTTTTAAAGTCTGGATAATTTTTTCCAGATTGACATATTCAAAACGGTTTTTCGAGCCGACTACCGTTAAAGCTACAGGCGCGATTTTATTCGAATATTTAATCGGCACAGATAAACTCGAATACAGTGGATTGACTTCGCCTTGCGAGAAGTAATAGCCCTGTTTCTTAATTTTACGCATGTGCTGAATAAACTGGTTTTCATCCTGAGCAAAACCGACTTGACCGAGTTGCTCGGCATAGCGCTCATAAAAGTTATGTAGCCCTTGCTTGTTCATGTGCGCCACAATAATTTTGGGTGATGCACCAATATACACAGGGCGCGGGCTACCACGACCATAAGACACCAGCAGATTGCCTTGAAAAGACTCATCGTGAATGTCGATACAGTAGTCATGATTCAAAAAGGTCAGTAGGCAGCTGAGTTCGGTATGTTCCACAATATCTTTCATATAGGGAATACTGACCTGAACCAGTGGGTCTGTGGTACGGGAAATATAATCCAGTACCGCAATTTTAGGGCCAAGGGTGTAGTCACCCGAAGTTCCACTAATGCGCTGTAATAAATCGGCTGAAACCAACTCTTTTAAATAGCGATAGCTTGTCGGTCGGGATAAGCCGAGTTCCTGACTAATAATATCGACATTAATGACATGTCGAGAAATGGAGAATAAGTCCAAAACGGTTAAAATTTTACCAAAGCTCGTAACAGCCATAGAGAATAGATTTCCCAAGAAAAAATGGTAAGTCGCTATATTTTATAAAATGCGACATCTTTTCGCTTTAAAAAAACGTAAGATATTCGTATAAAATAACATAAATTATCAAATGAAGATATTATTGTTGACGAATATGTTTTTTTTTGAAAAAATTGCCAAACCAAATATCGAATGAAGACGTTAAATCACATCTTTTGTGCATTAACTGAATTCAACTCTTCGTATTCTCGTTGTCAAAACAACCGAGAAAACCTCCGAATCACATCTCACGCCTATCGATGAGTCTATGGGCTGGGCGAGCTATGGCATTGTGACAGATTTTGCATTTGCTGTTTGTGTAGCAAATGTGGGCGAGGTGCTGTCTATGATTTTGGCGAAGAGAACACTATTTTCATTATCTTGAGAGATAGGCATGTTGCTCTATAAACAGTTGTTGGCATTTCGTCCTTCAAAAATGGATTTTATCTTTGCGGTAAAAACCTTTATTGCAGGGATGCTAGCGCTGTATATCGCGTTTTGTTTAGATTTGACTTATCCGATGTGGGCGATTGGCACAGTGATGATCATTGTCAATCCATATTCGGGCATGGTGTCTTCTAAAGCGGTCTATCGTCTGTTTGGGACAGCCGCAGGTGCGATTGTGGCAACCATCATTACCCCGCATTTGATCAATACCCCCTTTTTATTTATGTCAGTGTTGGCTGTTTGGGTGGGCTTTTGTTTATATATCTCTTTGCTTGATCGAACACCGCGTAGTTATGTGTTTATGCTAGCGGGTTATACCACTGCAATGATTGCCTGTAACTCGATTAATAATATTGAAACAGTCAGTGTATTTGATATGGCACTCGGGCGGGTCTTGGAAATCTCACTGGCAGTGGTCTGTACAGCGGTGGTTTTTTCAGTGATTTTCCCTGTTCATCTTGGCCCTGCGATTCAGCAACGTGTTGATAAGACATTAAATGATACTCGCCAGATTTTTCAAAAGATTTTAACGGAACATCATCAGGACAATAACTATAGTGAATTGTTAGGTGCGATTACCCGAGATATTGCAGATATTCATGCCTTGGCTGTGCACTTGAACTATGAAAAAGGTGAGCTGCAAGGCATGACCAAGCCAATTCAGGAATTGTTGCATCAGATCACCATGATTGTTTCAAACCTGACGGCAGCGGCAGAGCGTATTCGTCAACTCAACGCAATTGATGGGCACTATCAGCAAGGGGTGCTGACCTTACATCAACATATTCGGGCATTTATTGTCAGTAAGACACAGATTCAAGAAGCCGATTTAACGGCATTGCCCCCTGAGTTTGAACAAGATTTTCAGCATTTAAAGCGGTTGGCGTGTCCAGAGCAGCAAATTATTTTGGCGGGTCTGAAGATGGACATTCGTCATTTGATTCAAAATGTTTTCACTGTCAAATTAATTTGGCAATTGATTCAACGTGGTGAAAAGCATATTCCAGAATCAATCGCCACCTTAACCACCAGTTATCCAAGCTTACACCGTGACCACGGCATGGCATTGCGTGGTGCATTGGCGGCTGTGGTGGCAATTTTTGTGTCCTTTTCACTGTGGATTTATAGTGGCTGGAATGCAGGTTATATGATGGCGCAGCTTGCCGCCGTTTCTGCGTGTATTTTAACGGCAATGGATAACCCAGTACCTGCCTTAAAGATGTTTATTCGAGGCAGTATCTATGCAGGGATTCTCACCATTATTTATATTTTGGGCATCATGCCTGAGGTGAAAGAGTTTTGGCAGCTTGCTTTGGTGCTTGCACCGACCTTGATTATTTTTGTGATGATGTATCCACATCCGTCACTCACAGGTTTGGCACTTCCAACCATGGTGTCCTTCATCATGAGTTTGAACTTACAGAACCGTTATAGTATTGACCCTTTAAAGTCCTTTGAAGCATGTTTGGGGAGTGTTGCGGGGCCGATTATTGCAGTCATGGCGGTATATTTTATTCGGGCAATTTCCCCTGAGGAAAGTGTCAACAGGCTGTTGTCTAAACATTATAAAGCCATGCGTGAAGCGCTATATTTACCGTATGGCGTTGAATTTCGTATTCATTTACGCAGCATGCTCGATCGGATCGGGTTGCTCAACACCAAGTTGGTTCAATCCGAAGCGTTAAAACAAGCCATGAATTTGGCCTTGATTGAAACCAGTGCCATTGTGGATTTGAGTCGACTCAATGAATTGGCACACCGTGCAGATATCAGTCAGCAGTTAAAAATACATATCGGCGAGTTACAAAATTTGCTAGATGACGCCTTTCGTAATCAAGAGAAGCAGTTGCACTTGGATGAAGAGATCAGAGCGCAGGTGATGATGAAAATTACTGAGATTGAGCAGCAATTACAACAGCCAAATGATCACGATCTGCAACAGCGTTTACAGATTAGTTTAAACAACATTCGCAGCAGTATTTTTCATCGTCCAACGATGCAGGCAGGGGCATAAGCATGGGTGAATTCAATCTATATGGCGTGTTTGTGCCAAGCTTTCTGATTCAGGCAATTTTAGCCTATATCGGTTTTCTCCTGTTAGGACGTGGCACGGATCGACTGATTCAACAAGGCTGGATCGCCTTTCCTGGGGTGTTTAACCTCAGTCTGTATATGGTTTGCCTATTGCTGACCCACTGGGTGTTTGCCCAGTTCTCGTATTAATTTAGGTGATGTAAGTTTAGGATAAAGTTATGAGTTCGTTTGATGCACGTAAAGTTGTTCGACCCGTGGTTACACTGGTGACCTTGCTCGTTGCAATTTATGCTGTGGTACATTTGTGGGACTACTATAATGCTGAACCGTGGACACGTGATGGTCGTGTACGAGGTGATATCATTCAAGTCTCTTCAGATGTATCGGGTTTGGTCACGGATGTTTTGGTACAAGATAACCAGACCGTCAAAAAAGGTCAGGTTTTATTTAAAATCGATGTGGCTCGTCAGCAGTTAGATGTTGAGCAGGCACGTGCTGATCTTGCCAAATCCAAAGCAGGCTTGGCACAAATGCAGGCAAATCTACTACAAGCCAATGCCAATCTGGTGAAATCCCAAGCAACGACCCGTCTAGCTGAAAAAAATGCCAGTCGTTATGCCAACTTGATGGAAGGTGCGGTATCGAAGCAAGAACAAGATCAGATGTTTGCAACGCGTGATGAGTCACATGCCGAAGAAGGACAACTCAAAGCTGCAATTGAAGAAGCCAAAGCCAATATTCAGCAGCAAAAAGCAGCGGTTGATGTTGCACAAAGCACTTTAAATTTGGCGGTATTGAATTTACATCGTTCTCAGGTTGTTGCGCCAGCAGATGGCACCTTGTCGAACTTTAGCTTACGTGCAGGCAGTTATATCAAAGTTGGGGATAATGTCGCTGCATTGATTGATCGTAAGCAGTTGTATGTCGTAGGTTATTTTGAAGAAACTAAACTAAATCGCATTCATTTGGGCGATCACGCGACCATTCAGCTCATGGGTGATTCGCAAAAAATTAAAGCCCATGTTCAAGGTGTGGCTTCAGGGATTGATGACCGTGAGCGCTCAACCAGTTCGACATTATTGGCAAACGTCAATCCAACTTTTACGTGGGTACGTTTGGCACAGCGTGTTCCCGTCAAGTTTATTTTGGATGAAGAGCCACATAATCCATTGGCATTTGTGGCAGGGCGTACCGCAACCATTCATATTTTAGAGAATCAGCCTGCCAAAAAGTAAATTACGCTTTGGGCACATCACCTAAAAGTTGTGTTTATCCGACATGCCCAAGAAAAAAACCTGCATTGTTGCAGGTTTTTTTATTTTGAGTCGAAATGCTAAGGCGTAATGCCTTCTGGCTGACGATACCAGCTTTCAAGCAGTAATCCTGCAGCCAGACTATCGGCAGCCACACGTTTGGCACGTCCCTGACGTTGAAAGGCACTGAGTTCTTCACGGGCTTCGCGTGTGGTCAGGCGTTCATCCAGCATCCACGTGGTGATGTTGGTTTGATGACGCAGGCGACGGGCAAATTTACGTGCGCGCATCGACAAATCAGATTCTGAATCATCCATGTTCAACGGTAAGCCAACCAAAAAGACATCGGGTTGCCACTGTTTCACCAGTTTTAACAGTTCATCCCAATTGGGAATGCCATCTTTCATGGGAAAGAGCGGAAGCGGATTGACACTTTGGATGGTAGTTTGACCCACTGCAATGCCCATTTTCTGTGTGCCAAAATCAAAAGCCATTAACGTTTGCATAGTGTCTTCAAGCATGACCAATCTCGGAAGCGAGCCAGTTACGATCAATGCCGATTTTTTTATAGGCAGCATCCCAACGGTCAAGGTAAGGCAAGTTAAAAATCAGATCCATATCGGCATCACACATCAGCCAGTCACCGCGAGCGATTTCTTCTTCAAGCTGATTTTTTGTCCAGCTGGCATAACCTAAAGCGATTTGATAACGTCCAACGCCTTCATTGTGAGCAATCGCATCCAAAATATCTTTACTGGTGGTAATGCAGATATTTTCACCAACCGCAATTGAGGAATGCCAAACTGGCTGTCCTGTATGTAAAACAAAGCCTGCCTCAGGGCGTAGAGGTCCACCTTGCAAGACTTCGTGCGGCTGTACATTGTCTGCATCAATTTCCAAGTCATTAAGTAATTCTTTGACTTGAATCCCTGCTGGGCGGTTAATGATAATTCCCTGTGCACCATCGGCATCGTGACGAGCCAAATAAATCACGGTGTTGGCAAAAAAATCGTCTGCCATGTCAGGGGGAGCAATCAGACAACGATGCGTCAAATATTGTTTGCTCACCTAAGCCATTCTCCTAAAATTCGCTGTATCAATGTTATATTGAGTCCTTTTATCAACATACAAGACGAAATCGCTTTCGCCAATAGTTTTTTCTTTAGGATTTTCCGATCTTTGTATGCTGGAATTTCAATTGGCGTAGCTGTTTGGCATGTTGCAACGTGGTATTGTTGATCTCGACACCCCCTGTCATACGAGCCAGTTCCTGAATGCGCTGCTCTTCGTTGAGGGCAAAAATTGTGCTGCTTGCAGGGTCGGTTTGCTGTTTTTGAACCAATAAATGCTGATCAGACTGTGCGGCAACTTGTGCTTGGTGCGTAATACACAGAATCTGCACATGTCGTGCCAAGTCAGAGAGCAAACGCCCGACAATTTCAGCCGTTCCACCACTAATCCCGACATCAATTTCATCGAATACCAACACCTCAGCATCGGTTTTTTCGGCATTCATGACTTGCATCACCAAGGCAATCCGTGACAACTCACCGCCTGAAGCAACGCGTGCCAATGGTTGTGCAGGAATCCCTTTATTGGCTGTAAACAGCAGTTGAATGAAACTTAAACCCTCAGCACTTGGCTGTTCTAGAGGTTCAAACTTAAATTCAAAGTAGGCTTCAGGCAGTGCCAATGGCTTCACCTGTTCAGTCAGTAGTTTAGCCAGTGGTGTGGCGGCATCTCGACGTAATTGATCAAGCTGTGCTGCCAATGCTAAAAATGCCTGTTCAGTTTCTTTGACATGTTCTGCAAGGGTTTCAGGATCATCCAGTTGTTGTAATTGTTCAAGCTCCTGTTGCCATGTGGCATATTCAGCTTGTAGCTCATCGGGCTGGGTGCGGTATTTACGTGCCAAACGATGGAAGATTTCAAGCTGCTGATTAAGTTGTTCCATGCGTTCAGGGTCAAAGCTCTGACGGTCAATAAACTGACGTAAATTGCCCGTTGCATCTTCAAGTTCGCTTTGCGCATTAACCAGTGCGGTATAAATATTGGAAAGTTGTTCACTGCGTCCAACATGACTTTCAAAGCGGCGCACCACGCTTGCCAGTTCTTGAGTCAGGTTTTGTTCTGCTTCATCAAGAACATTTAAACCGTAGGCACAGTCCTGCATGATGTGTTCATGGTGGCTGAGACGGTCAAACTCTTGCTCGATTTCAGCGTAGTTATATTGCAAGATGTCTTCGAGTTCTTCGAGTTGCAATTCAAGCGTCGCAATTCGCTGTAAACGTGTGGCTTGAGCCTGTAGTGCGTGTTCATGCTGACGAATGGCTTTTTGCCAAGTGCTATAGGCATCACGAGTCGCTTGAGCAGGTTTGGCAAAGTTACTGTAGCGGTCGAGCCATTGTTTTGGATAGGGTGGTTCAAGCAGTTGCTGTTGGCTGTGCTGACTATAAAGTTGAACCAATAAGCGCCCTAAATCTTTGAGTTCAGCCAGACTAGTTGGGCGTCCATTAATCCATGCCTTACTGCGTCCTGTGGCAAAAATAACACGTCTTAAGTGAATTTCACCAGATTCATCTGCAAGCTCATGTGCGGTGAGCCACTGAGCCTCTAAGGAATTTTCAGCATAGCTAAAAATTGCAGTGACATCGGCTTTATCTGTGCCATAACGCACCATATGACTATCGGTACGCTCACCAAGGCAAACAGAAAGGGCATCGAGCAGCAAGGATTTTCCTGCGCCTGTTTCCCCAGTTAGGACATGAAAGCCTGCCTCAATATCTAAGGCTAAATGATCAGCTAAAGCAAAATTAATGAGAGTTAAGTGAGTCAACATATATGGACGCATCCAGACTGCGAAAAATGATGTTTAAATGAATCGAGTTTTGAGTCACAACAGTTTCATCGTTTGAACATGATCATACAAAACATCTTGACGCTGTAAATAAGATTTTTATATCAATCGTATATTCTGACGCTAAAAAATCGCTTACGGTATAAAAATTGCTAATTCACAGTAAAATTAGATGATGATTGATTCAAGACTCAGCCCTAATTAAACTAGACCCACTTTATTTAAAATAAATGCGCATTATTTGGAGAATACGCATGTCTGCTCAGTATGATCATGTTTCAGTGGTAAAAAAATCAAATGTTTATTTTGGTGGCTTATGTATTAGCCATACAGTTCAATTTGAAGATGGAACGAAAAAAACGCTCGGGGTTATCTTACCTACAGAACAAGCTTTAACGTTTGAAACACATGTCCCTGAACGTATGGAAATTATTTCAGGTGAATGCCGCGTCAAAATCGCAGACAGTGAAACGAGTGAACTGTTCCGTGCAGGTCAGTCTTTCTATGTACCAGGCAACAGTACATTCAAAATCGAAACAGATGAAGTTTTGGACTACGTTTGCCACCTAGAAGGTTAAGCAAAACACGGTAAAATCCGTTAAACTATGCTCATCATCAATCCTGTAAAGTTGGCTTTGCAGGATTTTATTTTTTTATTTGCATTGTTTTTTTGAGGTCATCCGTTCATGGCAAAACCAGAATACTACTATGGCGTACATTCAGTGGAATCACTGTTGGAACTTGAGCCAGAACGAGTACTGACTTTATTTACCCTTAAAGGGCGTGATGATCAACGTTTGCAACGTATTTTGCAACTGGCTGAGCCATTTGGCATCAGTGTGCAAAAGGCGAGTCGTGACAGCTTGGAAAAACTGGCAGGTTTGCCATTTCACCAAGGGATTGTGGCTGCTGTACGTGCACATCCAACTTTAAATGAAAAAGATCTCGATCAACTGCTTGAACAACATCCAAATGCTTTGCTTTTGGCACTCGATCAAGTCACAGACCCGCATAACTTGGGTGCATGTATTCGTACTGCAGCTGCAATGAGCGTGCAAGCGGTGATTGTTCCACGTGACCGCTCTGCAAGTTTGACACCAACTGCACGTAAAGTTGCGGCAGGCGGCGCAGAAAAAGTGGCATTTATTCAGGTGACTAACTTGGCACGTACTTTGGCGCATATTAAAGAAGAACATCATGTGCGTGTTGTGGGTACGATGCTGGATGAAAAGGCTTTACCAATTCAAAAATTTGATTTTACAGGCGCTGTGACCATTGTTATGGGGGCAGAAGATACAGGTCTTCGTCCAATTACACAAAGCCAGTGTGATCAAACTGTTTTTATTCCTATGTCAGGTAACCTACAAAGCTTAAATGTGAGCGTTGCAACGGGAATGGCACTGTACGAGGCTTGCCGCCAGCGCAACAGCATTTAAGTGATCATTCGAGCGAGCGATGACCTCACGTAATCAAGGCTATTTATTTGTTGCAATCACCATGTTGATTTGGGGAGGATTTACGATCTTCTCCCGTCTCAATGCACAGTGGCATATCAGCGCATGGGATGTGTGTGCTCTACGTTTTACGATAGGTTTTAGTATTCTGATGCCGATCTTAATCTGGCGTCGGGAAACTGCATTTTTGTGGAAAAGAGAGCCATTTATTTTGGGACTGCTTGGCGGTGTTGCTTATTGCTTGACGTCCTATTCTGCTTTTCATTATGTGCCTGCTGCCCACGCAGCCATTTTTCTAAATGGTTGTATCCCATTATGCACCGCAGTGGCAGGGTATCTGCTGTTTAAGCAGCCTTTTGATAAACATACATGGATCAGTTTAATCATTATGCTCGTAGCCATTTCGGCGATGAGTGTGATGATGTATGAAGAAACCCATGTTGCCTTGAATATTGGCGATGGTCTATTTTTCTTGTCGGCGATTTGGTGGGGCGTATTTACGGTACTGCTGAAGCATTGGAAATTGTCAGCTTGGCAGTCGATGAGTGGGGTGGCGATCTGGTCAGCGCTGATTTACTTGCCAATCTATATTCTGTTCTTACCGAAGCATTTTCATGATGCGAGCATCATGCATTTAGCCATCCAAGGCTTTTTTCATGGCATCTTGGTCGTGATTGTTGCAACCTTGAGTTATGTGGCTGCGATTGAACGTCTCGGGGCTTTTAAAACAGGAAGTATTGTCACCCTTGCACCGTTTATGGCTGCAATTGTGGCTGTGCCATTGTTGGGTGAACCGTTAAATACTGCAATGATTTGTGGTTTGATTGGCATGGGTGTTGGAGCCTTGCAGCCTTGGCGTTGGTTTAAGCGTAAAGATGCCTTAGAGGAACAACTTGCTGCACAGAAAAAAACAGCTTCACATTAAGAAGCTGTTTTTTTTGCATCGTCTAGATACTGTTGATGCAAGGGTTCAAGCTGTGCATAGAGATGGCTGAGTTGACCATCATTCATCACAACATCGTCGGCACGCCGTTGTTTTTCATGACGGGGCATTTGATGGGACATGATGGTTTGAATATGCTGATGTGAGCTTTGATCACGTTGGCTTGCACGCTCAAGCTGTAAATGTTCAGGCGTATCAATCAGTAAATTACGTTGAGTTAAATGGGTTTGCTCAGTTTCAAATAGCAGGGGCGAGACCAGAATCACATATGGACTCTGTGCTGACTCTAGCTGTTGAATAATGCTTTCTCGAATAATAGGATGAGTAATATTTTCCAAAATCTTTTTCGCTTCAGGATGTTGAAAAATATGTTCACGCAAAGCACGCCGATTGAGTTCACCATTTTCAAGTAGAACCCAGTCTCCAAACTGCTGTTGAATGCGCAAGAGAGCAGGTTGCCCGACTTGAACGACTTCACGTGCCACAACATCTGCATCAACAACTTCGATGCCTTGCTCAGAGAACCAGTCACTGGCAACGGTTTTACCACTGCCAATACCACCTGTTAGACCAACCACGTACATGTTATTGACCCAAATAGACTTTCATAATCTGATCACCCCAGAGAAAGGCAATCCAGCCTGCGATTGCAATATATGGGCCAAAGGCAAAAGGCTGATTCTCTTTACGGACTTTTAACAGAATGATGCCAATGATAGCTCCCACCACTGAAGATAATAAAATAATCAATGGTAGCATCAATGGTCCCATCCATGCACCTAAAGCTGCCAGTAGCTTGAAGTCACCATAGCCCATACCTTCTTTGCCTGTCACGACTTTAAAGAGGATATAAACCACCCATAGACATAGAAAACCAATCACAGCTCCCCAAATCGAGAGTGTCGGGGTGGTATATAAACTCAAGCTGTTTACAGCTAAACCAGCACCTGCCAGCGTCAGGGTAAAACGGTCGGGTAAAAGCTGAGTATCAAAATCAATAAAAGTCAGTGCAATCAGTACCCAAGTTAAAACAACACCTGCCAGCATTTGCCAAGTTGCACCAAAAACAGCAACCACAACGATGGAACAGACACAGGTCAATAATTCAACCAATGGATAGCGCTTACTAATTGGATGTTGACAACTGCCACAACGTCCACGAAGTAACAACCAACTGATTACAGGGATATTTTGATACCAGTGAATTGCAGAATGGCAGCTTGGGCAAGTGGAGGGTGGCGTGCTCAGGGTGAGTTTTTCATGTTCAATAATGGGTTGTTCAGGATGTAGGAGAAGTTGACATTCTTGTTTCCATTCCTGTTCCATCATTTTTGGGGTGCGAAAAATTACGACATTGAGAAAACTGCCAATACAGAGACTGAGCAAACCGATGGCAATATATAGTGCTGTCGGATTGTGAATGAAATAATCAAGCAACTCAGACATTAGACCACGGAACCCATTTGGAAGATTGGAAGATACATGGCAACAACTAAACCACCCACAAGAACCCCAAGAATGGCCATAATGAGAGGTTCCATCATAGCTGTTAAACCATCAACAGCATTATCCACTTCATTTTCATAATAAGTGGCAACCTTATCTAACATAGCATCTAATGCACCCGATTCTTCACCAATAGCCACCATTTGGATCGCCATAGACGGAAAAATGTTAGCAGCACGCATTGCAAATTGGAGTTGCTGACCTGTTGAAACATCTTCACGAATTTTCATGACAGCTTTTTCATATACAATATTATTGGTTGCACCTGCGGTTGATTCTAGTGCATCAATTAAAGGTACACCTGCAGCAAAAGTAGTGGCAAGAGTACGGCTATAACGCGCAATAATCGCTTTATAAACAAGATCACCAAAGATCGGAAGTTTTAAAGACAGCTTATCAAGCCCATCTCTGAACTTTTGACTCCGCTTTTTTGTCTCGATGATCGCAAAAATAACGAGACCAATTCCAATAATCATAATAAACCAATATTCTTGCATCCATTTTGACATATTGACCACCATTTGGGTAAATGCTGGTAATTCTGCGCCAAAGGAGCTAAACAAGTCTTGGAATACAGGAACCACTTTCACCATCAAAATAATCGTGACAACAATTGCAACCACGATCACGGTAAGTGGATACTTCATGGCTTTTTTGATCTTTTGTTTTAAAAGTTCGCTTTTCTCTTTATAAATTGCGACCCGTTCGAGCATGGTTTCAAGGGCACCCGATTGCTCACCCGATTCAACCAATGAACAGAATAAGCGATCGAAATATTGAGGATATTTCTTTAATGCACCTGCAAAGGTATTTCCTCCTTCAACCTCACCTTTAATCCCTAGAACCACTTCACGCATAGCAGGGTTATCTAAGCCTTCTGCTACAATCTCAAAGCTCTGTACCAAAGGTACTCCGGCTTTCATCATCGTGGCAAGCTGGCGTGTAAAAATGGTGATATCCAGTGTCGAAACGCGTTTTTTGAAGATATTTTCAAGGATGTTACGACGTTTTTCACGAATAGACTGAACATCAATCCCCTGTTTTCTTAAGGTGATTTTTGCTAAAGCCATATTACGTGCCGAAAGCTCCCCCTTGATCTTGATACCCTTACGATCAACCCCCGCATAAGCAAATGTCGGCATCGCCTCAGCTTTTTTAACCGCCATAGTATTATCCTTTTTTTAATCTCTATGTATTAATCACTTGTGACACGATTGACTTCCTGTAAAGAAGTCACCCCCTGCATCACTTTCTTTAAACCTGAACGTCGCAGGTTATGAAAACCCAATTTGGCTGAAGTTTCAGCAATTTGTAAGGCATTACCATCTTCCATAATCAGTTTGGAGATTTCTGGCGTGATTTTCATGACTTCATAGACCCCAACACGTCCTTTATAACCTTCACGGCATTCGGAACAACCAACGGGTTGGTAAATCTGAAATTCAGGATTTGCCACATCTTCTGTGGTGAACCCCATTTCATATAAACTGTTTGTCGGAATATCGAGTGGTATTTTACACTTTGAACATAGGCGTCGTGCAAGACGTTGTGCAATCACCAAATTAACAGAAGTTGCAATATTAAACGAGGGTACCCCCATATTGCGTAAACGGGTCAAGGTTTCGGGTGCACTGTTGGTGTGGAGTGTTGATAGCACCATGTGACCTGTCTGTGCTGCTTTAATCGCAATTTCGGCAGTTTCAAGGTCACGAATCTCCCCGACCATAATAATGTCTGGATCTTGACGCAAGAAAGAGCGTAGTGCGGTTGCAAAGCTTAAACCCACCTTGGGGTTAACATTGACCTGATTAATCCCCTCGAGGTTAATTTCGACAGGATCTTCTGCTGTTGAAATATTTGAGTTTTCAGTGTTAAGAATATTTAAACCTGTATATAGAGAAACTGTTTTCCCCGAACCTGTGGGTCCTGTAATCAGTACCATGCCTTGGGGCTTATGTAAGGCTTCTAAAAATAGTGCTTTTTGATCATCTTCATAACCGAGGGCTTCAATACCTAACATGGCGCTTGATGGATCGAGAATACGGAGAACTAATTTTTCACCAAACAAGGTTGGTAAGGAGTTAACACGAAAGTCAATAGCTTTGGTCTTGGACAGTTTTAGTTTAATACGACCATCTTGAGGGAGTCGTTTTTCTGAAATGTCCATTTGTGACATGACTTTTAAACGTGAAGCAAGGCGGTTAGCGAGTTGCAATGGTGGCGTTGTGATTTGGCGTAGGACACCATCGACTCGGTAACGAACCCGATAAGATTTTTCATAAGGCTCGAAATGTAAATCTGATGCCCCCATACGAATTGCATCAACCAATAATTTATTAATGTATTTAACAATTGGTGCTTCATCTTCTTTAGTATTTTCATCTGAATTTTGTTCTTCAGGTGAAGATTCATCTAAGGAGATATCAAATTCTTCATCACCAAAACTAAATTCTTCTTTTTCTGCAAAATGTTGATTTATAAAACTTTCAAGTTTGTCATACTCAACAATAACTAACTCAGGATTAAGTTTACTACTAAAGCGAATGGCATCAATTGCATCGATATCGGTTGGATTGCTAATCGCAATATAAATATTATTTCCACGCTTTATTAAAGGAATAACACGATGTTTAATAATGTGTTTTTCTTCAACTAATTCACGTGGTAGCTGAGCGATATCATAACTCGATAGGTCAAACAATGGTTCACTAAATTCAACACAAATCGCCTCAGCGATAATAAATGCTGATAGATGCAAATGATCAATCAAGTAAGGAACTAAATTTTGTTTCGATTTTTTTGCTGCATCAATTGCCTGCAACATTTTATCTTCTGAAGCGTGACCTTCCGCAACTAGACGACGGGCAAAGCCTGATAAGCGTGGCGTAATAGGTGTGTCTGCCATAAATGTATTTGCCTTATTGATGGGATCGTATTGCTCATACTTGGTATTGGATAAATTATACTTTTGTTATCTCAAAATGCTAAGCCCAAATTTAAGGCATGGTATTTTGATGTTTCCAATTCTAAGCATTTAACCCTTTATAAAAAACAAAAAAATTGAATATATACAAGGTTGCTTATTTTGATAGAAAAAACAGCCTTGTGAGATTAAATTGTATAAAAAAGCAAAAAAAGCTTCAATTTAAAAAAAACTGTGTAAAATAAGCCCATTTTCTTGAAAGGGTGTCGTGTATGTCGGGTTCGGCAATTGTACCTTGGGTGATTGGTAACTGGAAAATGAACCCTACTTGGGCGAATTCCCTGCAATGGATTGAACAATTTAAACAATATTTGCAGCAAGCTCCGATCTCAGAACAACAATGTCATTTAGCAGTTGCGCCGATTGCAATTGCTTTAAATCGGGTACAGGTGCAATTAGACAATGCACCACGGACTGTGCATACTGTGGCACAAGATGTTTCACGTTTTGCGGCAACTGGCGCATTTACAGGTGAGGTCAGTGCAACTTTACTTGCAGATAGTCAAATTGGTTATGTCTTGATTGGACATTCTGAACGCCGTGAATTGCTTGGTGATACCCCAGATGTATTGAAAGCCAAAATTACACAGGCATTAGCTGAAGGCTTAACCGTAATTTACTGTGTTGGTGAAACACTTGAGCAACGTGAGCAAGGTTTAGCTGAACAGATCGTTTTACAACAAATTTGTGATGTTGCTCCAGTGATTGGTGAGGAACATTGGCAAAAGCAAATCGTGATTGCCTATGAACCCATTTGGGCGATTGGCACAGGAAAAACAGCATCGGCACAAGATGCACAAGCCATGCATGAAAAAATTCGTGCAGGTTTGACACAATTAAGCACAGCAGGTCAAAACATTGCCATTTTATATGGTGGTAGTGTTAAACCTGAAAATGCTCAAGAGCTTGCAGCATGTCCAGATATTAATGGTGCTTTAGTGGGCGGTGCCTCATTAAATGCAGAATCGTTCTATCAAATTGCACAAGCATTTGCTGTAAGCCAATCTTAAGGAGATTTAACATGCATACATTTGTATTGGTTGTGCATATTTTATTGGCAGTGATGATGATTGTCTTGATCTTGGTACAACAAGGTAAAGGCGCTGAAGCGGGTGCATCTTTTGGTGGCGGCGGTGCTGCAACTGTATTTGGTGCTTCTGGATCAGGCAACTTTTTGACTCGTTTAACGGCTATTTTAACTGCATTGTTTTTTGTCACCAGTATTACATTGGCTGTATTTGCCAAGAAGCAAACAGCAGATGCGTATAGCTTGGGTGCAACAAATGTACCTGTAACAGCACCTGCAAATAATTCGACTGAAACTTCATCAACCACGCAAAAAACTGCAAATTAATCTCAAGAAAGACTTTTCTTTTTTGAATGAAGCGAATAGAATGCACCCACATGCGGTGGTGGTGGAATTGGTAGACACGCTACCTTGAGGTGGTAGTGCTTTCGGGCGTGGGGGTTCAAGTCCCCCCTTCCGCACCAACATTTTAGAAATATAAAATGTTGTTACCAAACAAAAAGGCTGAGTTTGAAAAAACTGAGCCTTTTTTGTTGCCTGTTAAAAATGAATAATCGTATATATTTATTTTAATACATTGATTTTTATTAATAAGTATAAAATTTAATGTCTAATCAGTGATCTCTTCTAAGATTAATATTTTTTGATGAGGCTATTGTCTTATTGCATCTAAATTGATGAACCTTGACTTAAATCCATCCTCAATAGCGTGGCTAGGCTGTTTTAAGTTGCCAATTTGGCAAGGGTTTATTGCGGAAAAAGTGATTGTCGAGAATGCAAGATCGCTTCTATCTTAATCCTCAAGCCATTGAATTTTTTATTGGGGAATGGGGATGAATCGGCGATCAGCAATTTTGGTTTTAAGCAGCTTCACTGGTTTTGTGGGATCAGCAGCACATGCAGAATTTTTCCAAGATGCTAAATCAGATCTGATTTTACAGAATTATTATTTTGACTCGGATTACCGTAATGAAAAAACGGCAACCCGCCCACAGCAAAGTAAAAAAGAAGAGTGGGCACAGGGAGCAACTTTAAATTTTAATTCGGGCTATACCGAAGGCAAAGTTGGGGTTGGTTTAGATGTCAGTGCCATGCTTGGTGCGAAATTGTATTCGAGTGCAGAAACCAGTGGGACTGGGTTGTTGCCGACCTCGACTGCAACATTAGCAGGTGAACCAAGTTATGCACACAATTCAAAAGATGGTTATGCACGACTTGGTGTCACTGCCAAAGTGAAACATGAAAACAATATTTTAAAATATGGCACGTTGCAGCCTGATAATTTGCCTGTGTTGCTACCCAATAATGCACGTCTATTTCCACAAACCTTTCGAGGTTGGAGTTTTGAGTCAACTCAGTTACAAGATGTGAATTTTCGTATGGGACGCATTGATCGGGTCATGCAGCGGGATTCGAGTGATTATACCGACTTGGGCATTGATACAGGCTATACCCGTTATACACAAAGTCGCTCGAGTGATGCTTTTATTTATGCAGGACTGGACTATAAAATCAGTCCAGACGTACAGGCTTCTTACTATTTCAGTCAGCTCAAAGATACTTATGACCAGCATTATTTGGGGTTAAAAGTGACCAAACCCTTAGGGCAGGGTAAATTCACCAGCGATTTACGTTACTTCAATTCTTATGATTCAGGGCAAGCACTGGCGGGCAGCATCAGCAACCAGATGTACACCTCGAGTTTTAGCTATCAACTCAAGCATCATTTATTTAATGTGGGCTATCAAAAAGTCGATGGCAGTGAAGCCTTGCCGTACTTAAAAGGTGCAGGGCCTTATACACCAACTACGGTGATGGTTAGTTATTTTATCTTGCCGCATGAAAGTACATGGTGGTTACGCTATGACTATAATTTTGCAGGGTTAGGTCTGCCAGGTTTGGTCTTGTCCAATAAATATTTACATGGTTCAAATGCCAGAATTACAGGCAACTCAGCCGAGCAAAAAGAATGGGAACGTGACACTGAACTGGCGTATACCGTGCAGTCGGGCAAGTTTAAAAATCTGTCTTTACGCTTGCGTCATGCTTCCTTTTGTTCCAGTCTAGATCGTGGAATCGATCAAACCCGCGTTATTTTGACGTATACCTTTCATTTAAAATAGGATAAAACTGATGCAACTTCCATTTTCTAAAGCCGTTGAAAGTCATGGATTTATTTTCCTGTCAGGTGAAGTGCCTTTAAATGCCGATGGCACGATTCCTGAAGGGATTGAAGCACAAACTGAATTGGTGCTGAATAAGATTGCACAGACGTTGTCACAGCAGTCAGCCAGTTTAAATGATGTGGTCAGTGTCACGGTGTATTTGACCGATAAATCAGATTTTGCGGCATTTAACCAAGTTTACGAACGTTTTTTTGCACAGCCTTATCCAGTCAGAACCACCGTGATTGCAGGTTTGGTGATTGATGCAAAAATTGAAATTACTGTGATTGCCAAAAAAGGATAAGCGATGTCTAAAGAAGTTTTGGTGCTAGGTGCAGGCATGGTCGGAATTTGCACCGCAATCCATTTGCAACAGCAAGGCTATACGGTTACGGTGATTGATCAGTCCGCGCCGGGCACAGAAACTTCCTATGGCAATGCAGGGATTATTCAGAGTGAAGCCGTTGAGCCATATGCCTTTCCGCGTGAATGGGCAAGCTTGTTTAAAGTTGCGCTGAAACAAGATAGCGCGGTGAATTATCACTTAAATGCCTTGCCTGAATATGCTGCGCCATTGTTGAAATACTGGCGTAATTCTAGTCCAGAAACCCATCAGGCGATTTCGAAAGATTATGCTGTGCTGATTCGGGTGGCACTGGCAGAGCATCAGCAATTGATTGCTCAGGCACAGGCGGAAGATCTGATTTTAAAAAATGGCTGGATTCAGTTGTATCGTAGTGAAGCAGCTTTGCAAGACGGGATTCGGGATGCCGAGCATCGTCAGCAGCGTTACGGCGTGCCAAGTCAGATTCTCAATGTCAGTCAAATCAGTCAACTTGAGCCAAATTTAAAAGCTGATCATCCTTTAATTGGCGGAATTCACTGGACACAGCCGTGGAGTGTGATTGAACCCGGTGAACTGGTACAGCGTTATGCACGATGGTTTGAACAACTCGGCGGCACAATGGTTCAAGCCCAGATTCAACAACTCAAACAGCAAGATCATGCATGGCAAGTTCAGACCGATGGGCAGACGTTCACTGCGCCAGATGTTGTTGTTGCACTCGGCCCGTGGTCATCGAAATTTATTAGCGAACTGGGTTATGACAATCCGTTATTTGTGAAACGCGGTTATCATCAACATTATACGCAGGGTAGTCAGTTGACTCGTCCGATGCTTGATGCCGAATATGGCTATGTGCTTGCCCCGATGAAAAAAGGTACACGCCTGACCACGGGTGCGGAGTTTGCCCATTTTTCTGCACCTGCAACCCCTGTGCAACTGGAGAAAACCCAGCAACGTGCCCGTGACTGGCTGGACTTGGGTGAAGCTTTACCAAGTCCTGCATGGCTGGGTCGCCGCCCGTGTAGTGTCGATATGAAACCGTATATTGGTGCGGCGCCACGACACAAAGGGCTGTGGTTTAACTTTGGGCACGGACACCAGGGTTTTACTTTGGGTGCAGCCAGCGGACGTTTATTGGCGGAAATGATGACAGGACAAGTCCAACTGATTGCGGATCGAAATATTTTTTCACCGAACCGAATTGCAGTTTAATCAAGAGCGAAATCTGTTATGCAACCTATTCAAATCGATCAACTTATTGCCGAGTATCCGTTGCTGAAACAGCTACAGAATTTAGAAGAAACGATGTGGTTTAATCCCGCTAGCACCACCTTGGATGTGGCACTGGCAGATGTGGGTTTGACCGCAGAAGATGTAGCACAGGCGCATGCCCGTTTACAGCGTTTTGCCCCGTATCTGATGTTGGCATTTCCTGAGCTTGAAGCGACACAAGGTAAAATCGAGTCGGAATGTGTGGCGATTCCTGCAATGCAAAGCGCTTTACAACAGCAATCTCAGCAAGAGATTTTTGGGCAGCTTTGGTTAAAACTCGACAGCCATTTACCGATTTCGGGTTCGATCAAGGCGCGTGGTGGCATTTATGAAGTGCTGGCACATGCTGAAAAATTGGCGATTGACGCAGGTTTTCTCACGCTTGAAGATGATTATCGCAAGTTATATACGCCTGAATTTCAAGAGTTCTTTAGCCAGTATGCGATTGCAGTCGGTTCGACAGGCAACTTAGGGATGTCGATTGGCATCATGAGTGCCAAAATGGGCTTTCGCGTCACGGTGCACATGTCGGCAGATGCCCGTCAATGGAAAAAAGACAAGTTGCGTGCCAATGGCGTGACGGTGGTTGAATACGAACAGGATTATGGCGTGGCTGTGGAGCAGGGACGTGCTTTAGCGGCTCAAGATCCGCAGTGCTTTTTTATTGATGATGAAAATTCACGGACATTGTTCTTGGGTTATGCGGTGGCAGGCGAACGCTTAAAACAGCAATTCCAGCAAAAAAATCTCATGGTCGATGCGGATCATCCATTATTTGTGTATTTACCTTGTGGGGTGGGTGGTGGCCCTGGTGGCGTGGCATTTGGATTGAAACTGGCTTTTGGCGATCATGTGCATTGTTTCTTTGCTGAGCCAACCCATTCGCCGTGTATGTTGCTGGGTGTGCATACAGGTTTACACGATGCGATTTCAGTACAGGATTTGGGCATTGACAACCTGACTGCCGCCGATGGTCTGGCAGTGGGGCGTGCGTCGGGGTTTGTGGGGCGTGCCATGCAGCGTTTGATTGATGGTTATTACACTCTCGATGACCAACGTCTGTATGACATGTTGCGTTTGTTGAGTGATGTTGAGGACATTCAACTGGAACCTTCGGCTTTGGCAGGCATGTATGGTGCGGTTGTGGTATCACAGGCGCAAGACTATCTAGACGCGCAACATTTCTCAGCACAACAGTTGCAGCATGCCACTCACTTGGTCTGGGCAACGGGTGGCGGTATGGTGCCTGAAGCTGAAATGCAAAAATATTTAGCACAAGGCACAGCTTTTGCTTAACTTAATCGATCACTGCTGCGCGTAGAAAAGCTTCTGCGTGCAGCAACAATCTTTTAAGATGGGTGAATCATCATGGATTGACCCGAGTTTGGACAATGAACTCTAAAATTCTTCAGGAAACCTCGTTACGCTATTTTTTGGAAGTGGTGCGCTGTGGCTCAATTGCCGAGGCATCGCTTAAACTCAATGTGGCTTCATCTGCGATCAGTCGGCAAATTGCCCATTTGGAATCCAATCTGAATGTGTTGCTGTTCGAACGTAAAGCCCGTGGCATGAAACCCACGTCGGCAGGGGAAATTTTGGCGGCCTATGCGCTGAAATTACAACTCGATAGCGAGCGGGTCTTTAATGAAATCAATGCCCTGAAAGGTTTGGATAAAGGCAGTATTAAAATTGCTTGTTCGACAGGTTTTTCACTGGATTTTTTACCCTCGATTATTGCCAAATTTCAGGCAGATTACCCCGGTATTCAAGTGTTTCTGCATGCCGATAGCGGTAAAAATGTCATTAAACAGCTTAAAGATGGTACTGCCGATATTGGTGTGACCTTTAATCATGTGCCGCAGTCTGATATTTCGGTGCTGCACCGTTTAAATGCCCCGATTTACTGTATTGTTACCCCGCAGCATGAACTGGCAGATCGAAAAAACATTACTTTACCGCTGCTTGAAACGGTACGTTTGGCATTGCCACCGCGTGGCATTGTGCTGCGTGATGTGTTTGATGTGCGTTGTAGTCATCAGGGTGGGGTGATTGAGCCGATCTTTACTTCCAATACTATTAGCGCGATTTTGTCTTATGTACTGGCAGGAGGGGTCACGCTCTCGACCGAACTGGTTTTAAAATCTTATCTCAATCAAAATCTGATTAAGGCGATTCCGTTAAAAGACAATATTTTAAATAACTCATTATCGATTGAAGTGTGTAAGTTGAGTGGGCGAATCCTGCCTGACGCGGCACGGGTGTTTTTAGAATATTTATATGATGAACTGGCTGTGCCTGAAATGGTGACGGAAGAGCAGGACACATAGCAGCCGCGAACGACTGCCATGTGGGGGGGGAGCTTAAACCGTAGACGCTGTTTGATCATGCTCAATCTTGCGGATCTGACTGGTATTGACAATGCCTGTTTTAAAGTCGGTATGCGTTTGCATTAATACACTGAGATCGAGTTGTGGCTGCGCCAAATCAAGATCGTGTTCACAGTGCTGCGCCAAGGCATCCGCCATACGCAGCAAGGTGGTGTCTTCGCGGAAGCCTGCGATCATCTGTAACCCAAATGGCATGTTGAGATGATCACGCCCGAGTGGGAAAGACAGTGCAGGGTTGGTCATCAGCGTTACCACATAAGTCAGCGATAACCAGCGGTAGTAATTTTCTAGCGGTTTGCCATTCACTTCACTTAAATACAGGTTTTGCCATGAAAAAGGACTAACAGGCGTTACAGGCGACAAGATCAGGTCATATTGATCGAACAGTTTTTGGAAATCTTTAAAATACTGGGTTTGGGTTTTTTGCGCCCAGACACAGTCGGTCAGTTTCATGCTCGCACCCATTTCATAGTTCATGCGCGGGTTTGGCCCAAGCAGATCAGGGTGATGTGGGTCTAGGATTTTAGACCATGCCTATAAGTGATAATCTACTCCCCAATAAGCATGGGAAATGCTTGTTTTTGGAGTCAACCATGACACGAAGAAAACGTCGTAATCATTCAGCAGAGTTTAAAGTTAAAGTTGCTCTCGCAGCAATTAAAGGCGACCACACACTCGCTGAACTTTCTACTCAATTCGATTTACATCAAAACCAAATC
>NZ_BKNN01000027.1 GCF_008993995.1 Acinetobacter brisouii | reverse complement strand
TTAATAATTAACATTATTTTCATATACGTTTATCATGTTTGATTTTCATGTCGTATTTACTGTTATAGCAGTTTTTATTATTATCAGTTTTGGAATTTATTACTTACTTAAATTTACAGCAAATAATGCTGTTTATTCTCCTACTATATTAACAACACTTGGTATCTTTTTTACTTTTTTTGGAATAGCTTTAGGACTATGGAATTTTGATTCAACTAATATAGAAGCAAGTATACCATCACTACTGGCAAGTTTAAGAACTGCTTTCTGGGCATCTGTGTTTGGTGTTGGTGGTGCTGTAATAATTAAATTAAAGCACTTCAATTATATGCAAAATTCATCTAAGGAAGTAGAAGTAACAGCTTATGACATGCTAAAAGAATTACAAAATATTGATAATAGTATTAAAGGTAAAGATAACAGTGATCTCATCAGAGCACTTGAGAATTTCACTAAATCAATTGGCGAAGATATCAGCACAAATATTGCTGAGCAAATCGCTCTATTTA
Organism: Acinetobacter brisouii; assembly: GCF_008993995.1. GTDB lineage: Bacteria > Pseudomonadota > Gammaproteobacteria > Pseudomonadales > Moraxellaceae > Acinetobacter > Acinetobacter brisouii_A. Next base: position 35,416 of record NZ_BKNN01000027.1, on the reverse strand, counting down.
AGGATGAAAATAAAAACCAATTTGATAGATTAATTGAAGTGCAAGAGAATGCACTTGATCAAATTAGAGAAGGCGCCACAGCAGAGTTGATTGATGCTTTGAGAGAAGTTCTTCAAGACTTTCAGATCACGATTACAGATCATATTGCAGATAATTTCAAAGACCTTGCAAAGGCTGTGGATCATTTAATTACTTGGCAAAAACAATATGAAGTTCAGATTCAGAAAAGCACTGAGTCTATGGAGGTCGCAGCAGATCGATACGTTTCTTTGGTTGAACATGCTGAAATTTTCCATACAACTTCAGAAGCGCTGAATGAGCAATTAAACTTATTTCAAGAGCAATTGTATGCACTAAAATCTCTACTCACGGATCTTAATAGCTTAGTGACAGTAACATCAAAAGAAATACCTGAAATTGAGCATAAAATTATAAATATTAGTGAGCAGATTTCTAAATCATCACAAAAATTTAATGAAACTATTGATAGTTCAATTTCTAAAACAGCAAGCCAAACTGAAATTCTAACTGCTGGTATTGAGAAAGCTATCAGTGTATCAATTGAATCACTTGGGAAAAATGCAGCAACACTTATGGAGCAGATGATTAAAGACCATAAATCATTAAATGAATCTTTAATTAATACCTATAGAACTGTTAATGGAAGCAATAGGTAATCAAATGTTTTTTAAAAATAAAGCTGAATCGGATGAAAGCCATTGGATACCCCTGGCTGACTTAATGACTGGCTTAATGATGATATTTATGCTCATCGCCATTCTCTATATGTCTCGAATTAATCACGTTGCTAGTGATTATCAAGATGTTAAAAATAATTTAGGAAAAACATTATGTAATGAATTTGCTAAAAATTTAGGTGAGTGGCATGCCGAATGTGACCCACAAGCACTTGTAGTGCGCTTTAATTCTCCCGATGTGTTATTTGATACAGGTGAATCTGTACTAAAACCAAAATTCATTTCGATTTTAGATGATTTTTTCCCAAGATATATGAATATCATTTACTCTGATAAGTTTAAAAATAGTATTGAAGAAATACGTATTGAAGGCCATACATCAAGTAAATGGGGGCAAGGGCTCACGTCAGAAAATGCATATTTTGCAAACATGCAGTTATCTCAGGCTCGAACTCAAACTGTACTAGAACATGTACTTACCATGCCAACAATTCATCATAAGGATTGGTTAAAAAAGCATGTAACAGCAAACGGATTATCCTCATCACATCCTATTCTTAATAAAGATGGTAGTGAAAACTCGATAGCCTCCCAACGTGTTGAGATTCGAATTAAAACTAATGCTGATAATCGATTAAATGAGATGTTTAAGGTGACACAATAATGAGTATTGAACTACCTGACTTCAACTTTGATGAAAAAATTAAAAAATTAAGAGAAGAATTAAAAATACCCGATGGCTATTTTGCTAAATATGGAAATACGCCATCTTTAGCTACTCCTCAAGATATTGTAATTAAAGCATTATCAAAATCAGATGTTAAAATTTCTAAATCAAATCTTTTATATAAAGAATATCCTGATGGTCGACGAGATTTAGTTTTAATTCATATTTTTAGTTTTAGTGACTATGAGCCAAAATTCCATTTTGCTAACTGTAAGACACTAGTCGATCAACGCAAAAACAAAGGCTTTAACCGTTACGTTGAAACTCATCGTGTAGATGGGCTGTTTGATGTTGATTACGTTGGGTCATCTATAGGCATTAAAAAAGGTAAACAAGTTAAAGAACTTAAAGTATGTCAAAACTGTTTGCTTTGTATTAATTATAAGGGATTTGGTTCCCACAATGTGAGTTCACCTGCAGACAAAGCAAAAGCAGTAGAAGAATTTAATATTGAGGAATTTTTCAGGACATATATAGTTTCTTTATTTATAGAGAGAGCTATTCCCTTTTATCAGGCTCAGAGTAATAAGTATCCGATTAATTGGCCATCTATCAGTAAACAAACTCGAATAAAAGCAAACTGGCAGTGTTCATTGTGCCAGATTGATTTATCTCATCCTAATTATCATCAGTTTTTAGATGTACACCATATTGATCGTCAAAAATTCAATAATACTGAGAATAACCTACAAGTACTTTGTATTGGGTGCCACTCATTACAACCAGGTCATGAGCGTATGAGAGGATCACCTAGATATAATTCCTTTTTAGCCTTACTTGATCATCGGTAAATTTTGGCGGGTGGGATAAAAATAATGACAATAAATTCATATTCTACACTTGAAGCAAGTGCAATTGCTCTTTTGGGAGGGTTATCTAAACCGAGAAAAAGAATCTGAAGCAAAAAAAATGGCGTAATTTAAAAATCTTGGACTAAAATCCCATTGATTTTATAGTAAATAAATTTATAACAGCAACATTCACATTGATTTCATTCAGTGTTCTGAATGCAATACTGTTGTTGGAGTTTTGGAAAGTTTAAACAATGAAGTCCAGCTTCAAAAAATTGAAACCAGACTTCAGGGTATCGAACGTAAATTAAAAAATTAATATTTAAAGCCGCCAGTCTTTTGGTGCTTCTGGCTCTTTCTCACCAAAGATATGTTTTTCAATTTTTTGGCATTCGCTAATAGCTTCGTCTATTGTCTTAATGCTTACATGAGATAATAGACGATCAATCATATTAGTACGCCACTCCACAATATTGATAAAACGTGCATTATTAGCAAAATTTAAAGCCTTTGCTGCATCTTTAATGGCATTTTGCATAGAAATATTAAATTGATTATCTAAAATTTCTTTTGAATATACATTCTGAAGGCTGCTGTTGGTTTGTGTGCCAACACTTGCCGAAACATGCATGGCTGAAAGTGTACCTGCTTCAAGTTTTGATGTGGGATTTTCACCAACTACACCTATTCCATTAAAATAATCCTCTTGATCCTTGATGGCTTTATCAATCCACCCTTGATCAACGTCAACAGCTACGTCCTCAAGCAGAGTTACATACCCTTCAAATAGCTTGACTCGTGTGCCTGCTGGAATAATACCACGATCCAATTCTTTATCTTTACCCATAATAAACTCCAAACAACCTTGCACTGAGCGAGGTTTTCTCTTATCTATTAAAACACAAAATTAGTTTTATCTAATTTTATTAGGAGTATCTATTGACTTGTTAGTTAGGTTTACCTAATATTTATCTCATAAACAACAAAAAGCCCTGAAATCTTGGCGGACACAGGGCTTTACAAATAACTTTGCGAGGTCATTATGTCTCAAATCAAATCACAAAAGCAACTCATCGAGAAGCTTATTCGCAATCAAGACGAAAAGCGTCTACGTGCTATTGCTCAAATCAACCCAATGCATGAATTCGAAATTCAGCCTGAAGCTGCTACTGAACCACACAACAGCGCAGGTGGTTTGCTTTATTCAAGCATCATTATTATTGCCACAATTGGTTCCACAGCAATGTTGCGTTCTTGCGCTGACCAAGACTCTCAAGCTGTCTTTGAAGCTAAAGCTCAGATCGTTCAGATCGAGCGTGAGCATGCAGGTGATTCGCTTTACGAAGCTGCTAAGAAGGGCGAATGATATGGATGCTTATTTCGACCCAACACTTGCCCCAGCACCGATTGCACTCAGTATTGTAGAAGGCATGAGCAATGCCCAATACCATGCTCGCCCTGAGTATAGTTCTAGCCAGCTTAAAGATATGATTCGTTCTGCGGCTCACTTCTACTCACACAATATTGCCAAAGAACATGAGAAAGAGCGTAAAGCCTGTATGGACTTTGGCACACTGGCACATACCCTTTTTCTTGAGCCTGAGCAATTTTCAAATGAGTTTGTGATTGCTCCTGTGTTTGATCGCCGTACTAAAGCTGGTAAAGAGGAAGCTGCAGCGTGGGAACAATCCAATGAAGGTAAAACCCTAGTCACAGAAGAACAAGTACAAGGTGCTAAACGCATCGTTAAGAACCTTCAAACCCTTAGCATGTACGGCGTTATGCAAAATAACTATGGCATGGCCGAGGCAAGTTTCTTTTTTACAGATCCTATCTTTGGTTTAGAGCTACGTGTACGCCCCGACTGGCATGTTGTGCCCTGCTCCACTTTTCCTAATGGTCTAATCCTTGACCTAAAAACCACAAGTGATGCACGTGCTATCGCATTTCAAAGACAATGCGGCAACTTTGCCTACGACCTTTCTGCGGCTATGTACCGTGAAGGCTTCCAGCAAGTTTATGGTACCGAAAATAAGCCCGACTTCATTTTCTTGGTTGCTGAGAATACTGCTCCGTTTAACGTCAAACAGTACAAAGCTTCAAACCTGTTTCTTTCTATTGGTGAGCAACGCTATTACCGCGCTAAAGAACTGCTTGCTGAATCACTCTTATTACAAGAATGGGATGGTTATTCCAAAGAACTGGAAGAAATCAATCTGCCGTCGTACATGCTTAAACAAGCACTACAACACGAATTTAACTAATTTAATTTATTTGGAATAATAATCATGACTCAACAAAACAGCACTTCTGTCGGTCTTTTAAATGTTGAAGCTTTTGAGCTTTCTCAACGTATTGCAAAAATGTTGGCCAACTCAACACTTGTTCCTGAGCAATATCGCGCTACTGTTCGTGTTAAGGGTGAAATTCAGCATGATGGATCAATTCGATACAAAGACAGCAATGGCAACTGGCTTTACCATTATGAAGAAAATCCAAATGCCATTGCAAACTGTGTGATTGCTTTAAACATGGCTAGTCGTATGAATACAGATCCCCTTTTGGTTATGCAAAACCTATACTTAATTGAAGGTCGTCCAGCATGGACTTCTCAGTTCATTACGGGGACGATCAATAGTAGTGGTCGCTTTTCTGCACTCCGTTTTGATCTTGAGGATCTTGGTGAAAAAACTGTCTCTTATACCGAGTATGTATGGGAAAACAATAAAAAAACACCAGTTGAGAAGCACATTACCATTCAGGACATGTCTTGTGTCGCTTGGGCAATTGAACGCGAAACCAATGAGCGTGTTGAATCCACAAAAATCACCTTGGAAATGGCAATCAAAGAAGGTTGGTTTCAAAAGAATGGTAGCAAATGGCAAACCATGCCACAGCAAATGCTTTCCTATCGTGCTGCATCGTTCTTTGGTCGTTTATACGCACCTGAACTCTTGATGGGCTTACGCAGTGCCGAGGAAGAACAAGAACGTAGCATTATTGATGTCACTCCAGATGAGTATCAGGAACAAGCCACTTCTGCGACTAATGCCTCTGCTGCAACATTGAAGCGAGATATTCTGCAATCTAAATCTTTGGACCATTTAAATACGTTGGAGAACAAAATCACGGCGCTTGAAAATAGCAATGAACGTGATGAATTGTTCAAGCTGTTTAATGCTCAAAAAACCAAGCTTTCTAGCCAACAGGAAAGTTCTGAACAAAACACAGCACCAGTCCGAAAACCACGTACACGCAAAGCAAATGCTCAAGAGGCACAAACTGTTGTTGAGGAAATACCTGCAGAAGAAGTTTCTCCAGTAGATACTTCAACTACGGATGATGAATTCACTCCACGAAAAACCTCAGATGAGATGCGTAAGCTATACAGTGCCGAATTGCATAAAGCAGAATCATTAGGTGGTATCAAAGACTTCACAGGTCTCTTTGAAAATGATGGTCGACTCACTGAACCACACAAAGCTTACTTACGAAAAGTTGCACAGCAATGTAAAGATAAGCTGACACAGCCACCCGTACAGCAACAACAAACTATAGATCCGAATAAGAGCAAGTCTGCTCGAGATGGCATTGAGCAAATGATTCAGAATGCTACAGACATTTATACCTTAGAAACTCAAGTGGCTAATACGATCAATGGCTATAAGTCGAAACTAACACCAGAAGATCACCAAGCTATTTTAAACCTATATGCACAGCGTAAAACCCTATTCAGCCAGCAAAGCATGTTTGAAGCTGATCAAAGTGAGCAGCTCCCTTTTGTGGACTCAGTGATACTAAAGATCCGCCAAGCTCAGACTGTCGATGAGCTAGTTGTAATCATTACAGACCCCGATGTAACCAAAGCTGATGATCAACGTATTAATCAAGCTTATGACCAACGTCTTAGTGAACTCAAAGGCTAAAGCAGCATCGGATACAGGAATTCCTGTATCCGATGATTTGGAGAAAATTATGGGCTGGAAATATTCAAATATCACAAAAACACTTACGGTTTTTGGCAAAAAAATGACTCATGTTTTTGACAGAGTTCTCGAATCCGAAATTGACCATCTAATTGTCGATGCAAAGTTTAAAGAAGCTCTTTGGAGAAATAAAAAATGAATATGGCTGTTCCCCAAAAACTCAGTCAAGAAATTGAGAATGATCTAAAGGCATTCTGTAAACAACACTCTCTAAACAAGCAGCAGTATTACCGCCTGTGTGATATTGCTGACAAAGCTTATTTACTGGCTGAGCACGTTGCCCAAGCTGAAATCTCTCAACTAAAAGGTAATAATTTAATAAATTAATTGGAGAAAATTATGGCATTAAAAAATTTATCAGATTCATCTGAGCTAAAAAAACAAGAGCTTCTTAAAAGTTTCATCGAAGCCCCTGAAGGTCAAAGTTTTCCACAGGAAGTTGTTGCTTTATATTTGGACTGTTCACCTTGGACACTTGCTAAAATGCGCTGTAATGCTAATGAATTGCCATTTCGTAAGATTGGTCGCCGCGTCAGTTATAAAAAATGTGATGTTTTAGCGTATGAAGCCAAGAAAACAGTGACTTGTACAGCGCAGCTATCGATTTAAGACCTTTCAGAAGTAGTGCGGGCGAGATTATCTCGCCTTAATTTCTTTTAAACGCTCAGACCAAACAGCATCATAATTAAAGCAATCTATTTTCTGTTGATATACAGCTTCTATCATATTCATTGAGACTTTCAGTTCTTCCATCGGTATTTGTACATAGCCACCAGTTACATCTAAACGTGGTCTTGCAGTGTGATTTAATAGACGTTTGGTCACATAAATATTAAATCTAAGTAAATTGCAAATTGTGGCAAATGTACGGCGAAAATCATGCATGGAAACATAATAATCGACTTGTGCGCCCACTCTATTTAAAAGCGTATCTACTTTTGTTGCATGCATATTATGTGATGTTGGGATTTTAGTTGCTGGAAAAACCCAATCATTTTCTCTAAGAAGAAAACGATCTTTAAGTATGGATAGTAAGTGATCGCCGATTGGGAACACATGATCTGATCCATTCTTTGTATCTCGAAAAATCACTGTACCAGACTTAAAATCAATATCAGTCCATCTTAGCTGACATGCTTCTTGTCTGCGGCATCCTGTGTACATGGTAAATAGAACAATATCCCGATGTGTATTTGAGCGAGCTGTGTTTTCTAAATTAAGCTCGTCTTCATAATCAAGAACAGCCTGATAGTATTTAAATATGACATCTTTATTTAGGTGTCTTTCTCTACGTTTAATCAAATTCCAGCCCTTAGTAACTGCTATCACATCAACTGGATTCGATTTTTGGATTGGGTTTTGATCAGTTGAATAAAGTACATGCATATATTTCCAAAGTGTCCCTAAAAGGGAAACTGAACCATTTGCAGATGATGGGCTTTTTAATGAAATTTCTATAAATTTGTTGAGTACCTCATCTTTTGTGATATCGAATATTTTTCGATTTGACCATCCCAAATAGAGATCAAAATATTTACGGTATTGTCGGATGGTTTTAGGCTTAAAGTCATTTCGCTGGATATAAATTTCTAATGCCTCTCCCACTATTAGATTTTGAGCATTATTAATAGGTTGGTTTTTGATTTGCTTTGTATAATCGCCATTTGCAATCTGTGCCAGAATCAATTGTGCTTTAGCTCTTGCATTCAAAGCTGGTATTTCATTTGTCTTCCCGATTACGACACGAAATAATTCACCTTGAGATCGTCTTTCTATAATAAAGCTCTTACTTTTTGTTGTAGCTCGAACAGCAAACCCTATTAGCTCTGAATCTCTGTAAATTTTTTGACCTTTCTCTGTTAATGGAATAGCATCAACATTAGATTTATTAAGTTTCATGTCTATCTTCTAGGATCTAAAGCCGTAAGTTAAACATTTTTTCCAACAGTCTACAAATAGTCTACAAGCAAAAAAGTGAAACTATATTATCCCTAAAAAATTTAAATAAATATTTGTTTTATAATTATTAATATTTTTTATCATTCTATGGGTATACTATAGAAAAAGTAAAATCCACCTAGTTTGCTGCGGATTGGAATGGATTGTATCAAGTTGTATTCCTTTGCATAATCAATATCTTCAAAAATATTAAAGTTGCATGATGCGCGACGAGATAATTACATTAAAATTTTGAGATAATTAACTCTTGCACGGGTAATATCGCAGCACATAACATTTAATATCTAAGTTTGCCTACTATAGTAGCAGTATCAGGCTGTCAAATATTCTGAAATACCATAGTGAGTATTCCAATTTTGCATAGATAAAATTAAGGTTGAAGTTGAAAATACGAGGAGTGACTTGTTAGGAAAAGCCTTACAGCATTTAAAAAGGCATGTAATAATCTGAATATTAGATACAATCATCTTTTTTGAATGAATGTATTTCTAAATTAAGAAAAACATATTGTGATTGTGGAATAATTGACATGTTTAAGCTCGACAGCAAACTTCTTGAAATTTTTTATTATATTTACAAATATAAGAATGTGTCCGCCGCGGCTGAAACTTTGGAACTGAGTCAACCTGCTGTCAGCAACTATCTCAATAAAATTAGAGCACATTTTAATGACCCGCTATTTTTGCGTGTGGGCAATGAAATGGTTCCCACCGAATTGTCTAAGCAATTATTTTCTCCAATCAGTGAAATTATTGGAAAAATTGAGAGTGTGAATAATTTTAAAGTTGATTTCGCTCCAGATCAGTCTGATCAATTATTTAGTATCGCCATGACCGACGTATCGCATTTGGTGCTGTTGCCAAAGCTGACCAAATACTTAAAACAATATGCGCCCTCTATTCGTTTAAAAGTTCGCCCGATTAGCCGTGAAACCAGTTATCAGATGGCGAATGGTGAAATTGATTTAGCGATTGGCTTTTTACCAGAGTTTGATCAGGGCTTTTATCAGCAACAATTATTTTCTCAGTATTATGTCGTCATTAGCCGCAAGGATCATCCACGAATTCAATCTGACCATCTCGATATTGAAACCTACATTCGTGAGTCACATGTCGATGTCGATACCAGTATTGGGCATTACCACATTGAAAATGAATTAATCAGCCGTGGGCTAAAGCGTAATATTCTGATGACTTTACCGAGTTATCTTGGTGTTGGGCTAGTTGTACAGGAAACAGATGCGATTGCCACGATTCCTTATTATCTCAGTGAAGTGCTACTCTCGCGAGGTAATCTGAAAATATTACAAGCACCCTTGGACTTCCCGACTTATCCTGTACGGCAGTATTGGCATACCTCTTGTCATCACCAAAGCAGTAATCAGTGGTTAAGAAAAGTCATCTTTGATTTATATAGCGCCGTTCCTTAACCCTAAAACAGCACTATTACAGATTGGGATTTGAGTGAAAACTATTTTTTTAATGTTCGTCATTGATCAGCTTAGATAAAATCTGAATGGCTTGTTCTAATTGATCTACATCGAAATCCCCTAATCCTAAAATCAAACCAGATCGCCGACTTGCTTCAGAAAAAGTAGGCGATATTGCCTTGACCGAAACACCAGATTCACCTGCTAATCGTGCAATTTTTAGATCATCTACAGAATTTGTGAACCAAAGTACCATATGCATACCCTGATCCCCCGACTCAATAAAAGCCTGTGTTTTGGGAATATAGCGATCAATCAGTTGAATAATCTGTTGGCGATTTTCAGCATATACATGACGAATACGGCGAATGTGTCGCTCTAAATAACCTTCTTGTATAAATGCAGCCAGCACATGCTGATCCGCAGAAGGAGGATGACGGTCAATCAATGCACGAAGACCGCAAAAAGCTGCAACCAAGACTTTGGGCAAGACAACATAGCCCAGTCTTAACGATGGAAAAAGAACTTTACTAAAAGTACCGAGATAAATGACCCGATCAGGTGCCATTGCATGCAGTGCAGGAAAAGGCTGACCGATATAGCGAAGCTCGCTGTCATAATCATCTTCAATGATCCACGCGCGTTGCTGTTTTGCCCATTCAACCAGTTCAGCGCGTCGAGCCAAACTCATGGGCATACCGAGTGGATATTGATGCGAAGGCGTAACAAAGGCAGCTCGTGCATGAGGTGCAAGTTCAATCCCTGTATGGACTAAAATCCCATCTTCATCGACAGGAATACGGCTGATCTGTAGATGCTGCAACGAATTTTCCAGAATCGCCGTTGTACCACGATAAGCTGGGTCTTCAACCCAAACAGCATCATGCTTGGTCAATAAGATTTGGCTACAAAGATACAGTGCTTGTTGAATCCCACTGGTAATCACAATTTGCTCAGGTTCACACTGCACCGAGCGCGAGCGCCGAACATAGTCAGCAATTGCCGAACGGAGCGCATAGACCCCTTGAGGATCATCATAGCCAGAAGGTGCTGCTACACCACGTGCACGAAAGCGATTGCCAAATTTGCGCCAAACATCACGAGGTTGCGTACGACCTATAGGAACAGAAACGGCAAATGGACGATGCGCTAAAGGCTTAAATTCTTTGAAAATTTTAGCATAGGCTTGTGCTGCATCAATCAAATTATCACTATCTATAGATTGGATAGATGTCGCCTGAGAACTTGGGCTTTTGAGTATATGTGAAACAAATGTTCCTTGACGTGCTCGCGCTTCAAGGACACCTTCAGCAATCAGTTGATCATAGGTTTCAATAATCGTACCGCGAGCGATCCCTAAAGTTTTAGCCAGTTCACGCGAAGCAGGTAGCGGATCACCTGCCTGTAAATTGCCTTGTTGTACCGCTTCTCTCAAAATTTGAATCAGTTGTGCGCTAATCTTACCTTCAGCTTTATTCAATTTAATAATTGAGGGAAGATCAATCACTTTTGCAATTCTTGCCATAATTCTGGTCTAGTTAAAATAAAATAAACTGGTTCTTTTAATAATCCAGTGAATCGCGGAAATTTACAACAATAACCTCATGTTTGGTTGAGCCACATTAAAAGAGTACGTGTAGCCATGTATATTCCCGCAGATTTTGAAATTCCAAATATTGATGTCATGCATCAACTGATTAAACAGCACGCATTAGGCATTTTATTTACGCACGGCAACAGTGGTTTAGATGCAAATCACATTCCTTTTGAACTCAGCATAGAGCAATCTGAGCTTGGGATATTACACGCACATGTGTCGAGAAATAATCCTGTCTGGCAAGATATTCAAGACGGCGATGAGGTACTGGTGGTATTTCGGGCAGGCGATGCCTATATCTCCCCCAATTGGTATCCGAGTAAACATGAACATCATCAGCAAGTTCCAACGTGGAACTACAAGGCGGTACATGCATACGGCACTGTAAAAATCCGCGATGATGAACGCTATGTTCGAGGTGTGGTCGCACGCTTAACGCGTACACATGAAGCCACACAAGCTGAACCTTGGAAAATGTCAGATGCACCAAAAGACTATTTAGAACCCATGCTAAAAGCCATTGTGGGGATTGAAATCGCAATCACCCGATTGCAAGGCAAAGCCAAACTTGGTCAGAACAAAGAGTATCGGGATATTTTAGGGGTTGCCAATGCCTTAACAGCAAAGGGGCAACAAATTATCGGTGATGCCATGCATCAAGTTGCTGTATCAAAAATAAAACAGTCATGTGAATAAAGAACAAATTGAGGAATCCACTATGCAATGGATCAAGCCAGTGACATTACTTGGGCAGCATGTCATTTTAAAACCACTCGATGAATCGCATCATGTTGAGTTGAGTGAAGCCGTACAAGATGGTGAGTTATGGAAACTGTGGTTCACTTTCATTCCAAGCCCAGAAAATATGCTGGCTGAAATTCAAAGGCGTTTAGCACTGCAACAGCAAGGTCAAATGCTGCCTTTTACAGTGTTTGAGCGCCAAAGTGGTAAGGTTTTAGGCATGACCAGTTTCATGAATATTGAGGCTTCACACCGTCGTCTGGAAATTGGCTCGACGTGGTATTGTCAATCAGCACAACGGAGTGCCGTCAATACCGAAGCCAAACAACTCTTGCTGAGCCATGCTTTTGAGGTTTTGAACTGTATTGCGGTTGAATTCCGTACATCATCCTTTAATTTTAAAAGCCGTACAGCGATTGAGCGTTTAGGTGCCAAACTGGATGGTATATTAAGAAGCCATCAGATTGTGAAAGATGATATTTTACGAGATACCTATGTCTACAGTATTTTGCGAAGTGAGTGGCCTGCGGTCAGACGCAATTTAGAATTTAAATTAAGTTAACGTCGTGAGGAGCAGATAAAGTACTTTGAAAGCACTTTATCTGTAAAGTCCGTATAGTTGTCGATCAAATTATTGCGATGTTTGATGCTTTAAAATAGTGATCTATCTACAGACCATGTAAAATCAATGATCTATTTTGATTGATCTAATCTGACGTCATGCAAGACTCCCCTGTAAAGCACTGGTGTGAATTTGAATTTATTTCAAAAACCGTAAAAAATCCTAACATCCATATTCGAGGGAATTACAGTTATTACAGTGCATATTGGGACAGTGGATTTGAACGCTGTGTCGTTCGCTATTTACATGACAAACCTTCGACTGTAGAACGCCCGATTGATCAGCTCTATATTGGTAATTTTGTCAGCTTTGGTGCTGAATGCGTGATTATGATGGGTGGGAACCAGTTGCACCGTACGGACTGGATTGCTGCTTTCCCGTTCGATACCCGCAGTTTTCTCCCCGCAGGCGATACGATCATTGGTGATGGTTGCTGGATTGGAAGTCGAGCCATGATTATGCAAGGTGTAACATTGGGTGAAGGTGCTGTGGTGGCAACGGGTGCTGTCGTCACTAAAGATGTCCCTGCTTATGCCGTAGTTGCTGGTGTTCCTGCCAAAATTATTAAATATCGTTTCCCAACCGATGCAATAGAAAAGCTGTGCTCTGCAAAAATTTATGATCTGGATGAAAAAGTCTTTTTAAAAATCAGAGAAAAACTTCAATCAGAGGATGTTGATGCATTATTGGCATTTCTTGATACTCAAGAATGAAATGCCAATTATGGTTATTTTAAGCATAAAAAAACCATATAGTCATAAGACTATATGGTTGAAAATTAGGAAACTACAGCGTATATATCCTAAAAAGTGGTTGAAATATATATGGGATACATTTTCCAGTCAAATTATCGAAAATGATTTTTATAGACTTAACAGTCATCTGATTGATGTTGAATTAAATAAATAACTTGTAGCAGTGCTTGTTGCATGGATAAATCCAGATCGAATGAGCAATTAATCCGAATAAAATTCTGTGAAGAAATATCTAGGCGAAACAAACTACTGGGTGCGATGGCAATACGTTGTTGTAATAGCTGTTGATATAAAACCGTACTATTCACATGCTCAGGCAATTTAATCCATAAAAAATAACCACTGGAATAATAATAAATTTCACAATCTTGAGATAAATGCGCCTTTAAAAACTGATAAAACGCCTGTTTGTTGTGTTCGAGCTGCAAGCGTAATTGTCGCAAATGTTTTTCATAATGATGACTCGACAAAAAATCAACTAAAGCGTGTTGTACGAGCGTACTGGCAGATAAGGTACTCATCAGTTGTAAGTGCTGAATAGCATTGGAAAATTTACCCACATGTACCCAGCCAATGCGTGTCCCCATCCCGATGGTTTTGGAAAATGAAGAACAATGCAGCACGTAGTTATGCTGGTCAAAGTATTTCATTGGTAAGGGTTTTTGTACGCCGTAGTACAATTCCTGATAAACATCATCTTCGATCAGATAGACCTGATGTTCATGCAGTAATTTGGCAATTTCAAACTTGATTTCATTGCTGACGGTAAAGCCAATCGGATTGTGTGTATTCAGCATTAGCCAGCAGACTTTAATTGGGTATTGATTCAATGCTGCTTCAAAAGATGCCAGATCAAAGCCATGTTGCGGATGCTCAGGAATGGTAATGACCTTCAAACCAAGACGTTCTGCGGCTTGCCATGCGCCGTAGAAGATATTTTGTTGCAACAGGATATAATCGCCTGCTTTGGTCAGCGCTTGCAGGGAAAGATTAAGCGCTTCCAATGCCCCTGAAGTAATCACAATATCATTGGCATCGGTTGGAATGCCTTGCAAGCTGTAACGGCTCGCAATAATTTTGCGCAGTTCCAGATTGCCTGGTGGCATACTGTCCGAGTTTAAGTAGCTGCGTTTACGCTTGGCGTGTTGCGCGATAATCTGCATGAGCTTGCTGTTATAGAGCAAATCTGAACAAGGAAATGCCGAACCGAGCGGCACAACATCCTCATCCTGCATGGCTTTTAAGAAATTAAACACCTGAGAGTTAATTTCAATATGATCATTAAGACTGGTTTCAGGATGATGCGCCAGTTCCTGTGTCGCCAAATTCCCTGCGACAAAATAACCTGATTTCTGTTTGGAATAGACCAAGCCCTGCGCTTCAAGCTCCTGATAGGCATTCAGCACCGTCATTAAACTAAAACCTGAACGCTGCACCTGTTCACGCAAAGATGGAAGTTTACTGTGGGCTTGCCATGAACCATTTTCAATAAGTGCTCGTATGCTACGCGCCAGTTGTTCTGATTTATACATAATTGATAAGGCAAACCCAAAGTTGGAAAATGATGGCTTCTTTCATCGTACTTTATGCGTTTAAGACAAACCCGATAAAAGAAACTTCGCTGTTGTTTTAGTGCAAACTGGCTTTGGCGAGTAGCAATAAACTACGGAAAATTCCCGCAATGACAGCCAAACTCAAAAAGCCGAATAGCCATAATACAATAAACCATTGCCATTGTTTGAGTTGCAGTCGTTTAGTCATGATAACCCTCATCACCAATACGCACTTTGTCTTTAAATACCCAATACGCCAAAGCTGTGTACACCAAGATAATCGGCAATAAAATACATGCGCCAATCAACGCAAACAGTTGACTGCTATACGGCGCGGCTGCCTGCCAAATCGTGACAGATGGCGGAATGATATTGGGCCACAGGCTAATCAGAAAACCGATATAAGCAAGCGTCACCAACGCGAGCATATACATAAACGGTTGATGTTCTAGGTGACGTTGACAGGCACGATACAGTTGATAACTCACAAAAATCACCAAGACAGGCACAGCACTTAAATAATAAATATTTGGTGTGCTAAACCAGCGTGTTGCAATTTCAGCATGTTGCAACGGCGTATAAATACTGACGCCAAGGAAAATTATCAGCAATCCTAGCAGGAGTTTGGGCATCAATTGATACATGCGTTGCTGAAGATCAGTTTCGGTTTTCATGATCAGCCATGCACAGCCCAAAGCCGCATAAACCAAGACCACGCCAAAACCTGTAAAGACAGAAAAAGGCGTCAACCAGTCCCAAGCCTCTTGCTGTGGATGGATTCCCTGAATATAAGCGCCTAAAATCATCCCTTGAAAGAAACTGGCAAGTACCGAATCCCAAGTAAACCCCAAATCCCACAAATAGCGACTACGATGTGCCTTAAAACGAAACTCAAATGCCACACCGCGAAAAATCAGTGCAACCAACATAAACATAATCGGTAAATACAGTGCTGACAGTACCATCGAATACACCAGTGGAAATGCAGCATATAACCCCGCTCCACCCAACACCATCCATGTTTCATTGCCATCCCACACGGGCGCAACCGTATTCATCATTACGTCACGTTGCTGCTTGTCAGTCACGACAGGAAATAAAATCCCGATGCCGAACACAATGCTATACACCACCACAAAAATCGTCAGGCTCAGTCCCACCTGTGGTGCAGATACCTGATGCGATAAACCATCAATGGTTTTTAGTAAGCCATATACCACCCACGGCTGGCGCCCAACTTCGGTCGTCACCCAACCTGCCAGTAAGGCAATATAGCCACTTGCGCCCATCAGCATGGCAAAGCGCAGAAAGCCACGACTGTCATATAAACGCTGGCGATAACGCAGCCATAATGCTAGTACCGACATCAATACCATCAACATGCCCATAGATACCATGACACGGAAGCTCCAGAACACCAGTAAGGCATTTGGACGTTCATCATGCGGGAAATCTTTCAGACCTGTCACAGCGCCGTTCATTGCATGGGTTAAAATCAGGCTACCCAAATACGGTACACCCAGTTCAAAATGGTTCTTTTCTTGCTGCATGTCAGGAATAGCAAACAGTAACAAGGGCATTGGCTGTTGATGATTGGTTTCCCAATGCCCTTCAGTCGCTGCCAGTTTGGCAGGTTGATGGTGTAAGGTATTTAAACCATGCTGATCTCCCACCACCAGTTGAAGACTAGAGGTCAGCAAGACCATCCATAGCCCCATTGAAAATGAGGTTTTGACCAAGGCATCGCGGCGACCTTTGAGTAAGTGCCATGCTGATGACCCAGTGACCAGTAAACCTGACACCAAAAATGCTGCGATGCTCATATGTGCAAAGCGATACGGAAAACTTGGATTAAAGACAATCATCCACCAGTCTTTCGGCACTAAAATGCCATGTTCAAGGGCAATGCCTTGAGGAGTTTGCATCCAACTGTTAGAGGATAAAATCCAGAACATGGAAATACATGTGCCGATAGCGACCATGAGCGTGGCAAAGAAATGCGATTTTTCACTGAATCGCCCCCAACCAAACATCATGATGCCCAAAAAGCCTGCTTCGAGGAAAAAGGCGCTTAACACTTCATACGTGAGTAACGGGCCTGTCACACTACCTGCAATTCGGGAAAATTCACTCCAGTTGGTACCAAACTGATATGCCATGACAATGCCAGACACGACGCCCATGGCAAATGCCACGGCTTAAACAAGTCCTGATACAGCGGATTGCGGCTACGCAGCCATTTCCATTCTAAAACAGCAAGGAAACAGGCTAAACCAATCGAAGTCGCAGGAAAAATAATATGAAAAGAAACGGTAAAGGCAAACTGCATTCTTGCCAAAGCGAAAGCGCTCAAACCAAAATCCATAATCACCCTCCCTGTACAAGAGTAGTGAATAGGTTGCAAAGATTCATAACAGATACTCTGTAAATGATGACTTTGTTATGATGCAGAGCACCATGTTAAATTGTTAGATACAAAACAATAACGAAAAAATATAACAGTTGATGGAAGGAATCCGCAAATTATTGGGATTTCCCACTCAAAAAGTCAGGTTTTTATCGGTTTAAATTGCATCTGCACTAAAAAATGGCTCATCTGTTATATTTTTTTATAACAGATTTGTATCTACTCAAAAGGCAGCATTCTACTCAAAATAGCAGCAAGTTCTATTGAGGAATTACGCACATGAACAACGATGATGAAAACAAAAAACCAGTACAAAAGTATGCGGATAGCGGCATTTCTGACAAAGCCTTTAAAAACTTGTTGTTTTGGTTTGCACTGTACGCCACTCTCTTTTGTATTGGTGTGGTCTTCGCTGTTGGGGCGGACATCAAATAATGATCCAGCGTATACGGGAGCCACTTATGTTCATTACGCCTGAACTACAACATTTGCCTCAGATTTTTAATTTACCGCAGCTTTCGGAAGCTGTGCAGCATCGCCTGAGCATGGAATACATGAATCTTGAGGGTGCGATTTTACGGGCAAAAGTGGTACGGGCATTTGGACTGCAAAATCTACATTATCTGATTCAAGATGCCGTACAGGAACAGGATGCCAACTTGGGATATGTATTTAGCCCCTTTATTTTTGCCAATTTGAACAAACCCTGTATCTATAGCACACCCCATACGACCAGTATTGACCATATTTTGGGTCGTTTTGGCAAGATTCAGCATAAAGTCAAAACCGATTATGCCTTGGATGCCATGCAGATGTATATCGATCTGCAAGATTCTCATTTTGCTACTCTGGAGATTTTGCAATTAGGTGTGTTGCGGGCCTTATGCCGACCCGATCTCAAGCATCTTTTTTTAATCACGCAATTCACTGAATTTGATCACAGTGCAATTGCACAGATTGAGCAGTTTTTAAATGTGCAGATTCATATTATTCATTCAGCAGTACGGAGTGATCTGCCAGTACCTTCAGCGAGTGAAATTAAACTCAAGAAATTACTGTTTAAACATAAAGATGCTCAATATATAGCGCTCTGTGAATACTTTTCTAAACAAAATGCAGCGCTGCTGAAATGCTGTGACAGTTTAAAACTGGAACAAAATACACGCTTGATTGAGGACATGTTCTACAGTGAACACATCTTCGAAAAAATGTCGGTTTATAGTGAATATATTCAGACGCTTTCCCAAAATGCACTGCATGGCTGAATACGCTATTTAGCCATCAGCAGATTTATTCTGTAGCACGGCATCAGGTGTTTTAGCTGCAAATTGTTGTAATAGATGATTTAACTGCTCAGAAAACTGCTGTTGCAAATAGAGTTCTGACTGCGTTTGTTTAAGCTTGCCTCGGGTTTGCTCAAGCTGCTGCTGTAGTGACTGGTGTATATGTTCAGCTTGCTCTAAGATCTCTTGCTGCTGCTGGACTTGCTGCTTCAGCATTGAAAATTCTTGTGTCTGTTGTAGATATTGTTGTTTTAAATCAGTCAGTTCATCTTGCTGTTGTTGATTGTGTTGCTGTAACTGCTGAACTTGATTGTGCTGTTGTTCCAGATATACAGCTTGTTTGGTGTGTTCAGTGTGCAATACAGACAGTTCATTGTTTTTGATCACAATGGTTTGCTGTAACTGCTGAATTTCAGTCTGTAATTGCTGCACCGCCTGATCATGACGCCGTAAATCTTGCTGACGCTGTTCCTTAACCGACTCTCGGTAATGCTCCAATGCTTGTTGGGCATGTTGAAATTTATCTTCAAGTGCAACGCGATGTTGTTCATTCTGCTCAAGTCTATCTTTTAAATCAGTGGTTTGCTGCTCTAAACGATTTCGCAAGATGGTTTCTTGTTGCAAGTTTTGCTGAAGTTGCTGCTGTATCTGTATCAGCTCATCCATCTGAGTATTTTTCTGATCAAGTTCTGTCTGTGTATCTGCCAATTGTGCATTTAGGCGTTGTAATTGCTGCTGTTGTTCTATTTCACGCTGCTGCATTTGTTCCTGAAAAACATTGATTTTTTCTTGTGCTTCCTGATGCAATTGTTCGGAAAGTCGTTGCACTAGATTTTGCAGCGTTTCACTAATGGAGGGTTGGGCAATGACATCACCCTCTTCGTCCTCAAGCTCTTTTAAATACTTATGAATTGTACTTTTTGAGCCTGTATTCCCCAGTTCAATCCGTACAGCATCGACAGATGGATATTTTTCTTGTGCTAACAAGGTATCACGGGCTTTCTTGACTTGTTGCTTGCTGAGACCTGTACGGGACATGCTGCACCTGAATATCATAATGTATTATGTAATACATAATAACATAATAAAAATAAGCTTCTTAATTTTATTTTTACATAAAAATAAAAGCTGGATAATTAAGGATTATCCTGTGTTATAGTGATTTAGACAAAATTAGGTAAATTTGACATTACACTTCGGTATGCACGCGATATTGGAGCTAAAAACGCAAAATGAATCGTCTGGATCAGTATTTACAGGCCGCAACACGGGAAAATACCCGAAAAAGCTACGCTTCTGCGCTCAGACACTACGAGGTGGAATGGCAAGGTTTACTGCCTGCGACTGCGGATAACATTGCTCAGTATTTGGCAGATCATGCCGAAAAATTATCAATTAACACATTAAAACAAAGGCTTGCAGCAATTTCGCAGTGGCATGTTGAGCAAGGCTTTCCCGACCCGACCAAAGCGCCTTTAGTGAAGCAGGTTTTTCGCGGTATCAAAGCAGTACATCCTGCTCAGGAAAAACAGGCAAAGCCTTTAGAAATCATAGAGCTAGAAAATATTGTTCATTATTTAGATCAGGAAATTGCGATACAGCAAACACAAGGAAATTTTGCTCAGGAAATGCGTTTAAAACGAGATAAATCTTTATTATTACTGGGTTTTTGGCGTGGTTTTCGTGGTGATGAACTCACCCGTTTGCAGGTTGAGAATATTCAAGTTATTCCACAAGAAGGCATGCAATGCTTTTTGCCCTTTAGTAAAACTGATCGGCAATTTCAGGGTCAAATATTCCAAGTGCCTGCATTAGCTCGACTTTGCCCCGTACAAGCTTATACAGACTGGATTGAAATCAGTGGTTTAACAGAAGGCTTTGTTTATCGTGGCATTCATCGTTATGGCAAGTTGTCAGATCAGGGCTTGCACATTGATAGTTTATTGCCTTTACTTCGCAAGATCTTTGCCCAAGCGCAAATCGCAACACCAGAACGTTATAGTACGCATTCATTACGCCGTGGTTTTGCCAACTGGGCGAGTCAAAGTGGTTGGGATGTAAAAACACTGATGCAATATGTCGGTTGGAAAAATGTTAACTCAGCATTACGTTATGTGGAAGCAGCCAATCCTTTTCAGGGATTTTCCAAGAATTGGCTAGAACATAAAAATGATGAGTCCTTTTAGTCTATGCCATTGGTCTTAACGTCAGGATTTGCTCACTTCGTCCGAACGGCCCTTGTTCATCATGTAAAATCGAGCTAGTTAGTCCGATCCCATCTTCGCCGTACTGTTGAACTGTTTCCAGTCCTAGCCAGCGACCATGTGGCATTCGGTGTAAATGGATTTGTAGATCTAGATTGGCAAATGACCAAGTAAATCCTCCTTTTTGGCGAGGGACAATCCCATTTGCTGTATCCACCAATCCCATTAAGTGTACAAAATCACTGGTTGGTTCATCTTCGACCATTTCAATATGCGTGTTTAACCAAACAATGCCTTTGCCTGCACGGGTCAGTGAAGCATGGGTTCTGACTTCGACACTTTCAATAAAACCGCCTGGCCATTGTTTTAAACGTTCTTCAGGTAAGCTATGTTCAGGTTGAGAAATGCTGTCATCTTCTAAACCTGCAATACTTCGGGTGTCGAGGGTTTGCATACGCCATGCGCGTGCCACAATACAGGTTTTCCCCTGAGCCAGCATTTTCGCTTCAATCAGTTCAATCGTACGACCTGCACGAATCACATGGGTTTGAATGGTAAATTCGCCTGCTGCAATTAAGCCAAAAATATCTAGACTAATTCGTCCAATACGCATATTTTCTCGGGGAAAGAATTGCTCTAGTTCAGCACACAGAATACCTGTAGCAGGTGCCATATGCTGTTCATGAGCATTCCATGCGCCTTGAGCATGGTTGGTTGAGTAATAATTTGCAGTTGTCGTTTGTTTTTCATCATCTTGATGGCGTTGTAACAGTTGATAATATGCAGTCATAATGTCCCTATATTTTGTTTTATTATTCTCACAAATTGTATGCTGATCATACAGTAAAACCAAGTCAGCTTCCTGAGCGTATCAGTCAGTCTTTAAAATGCTGCAAATCGATTGTCTAACAATATACATCTGTTATAAAACGCTCTACAATCGCCGTATAAACAGCCGCCTTGGCTTAATACGTGATTAGTGTTTAGCGTACATGAATAAATCTGATTTTTTATACCCGATTTGTCGGGTTTTAACTGTTTTGGCAGTCTCTACAGGCTTGGTGGCTTGTGGTGAAAATTCTTTATTTTCTAAAGATGATGAAAAAATTCTGAAAGAAAAACAAATCAAGCGCTTGATACCATCTCACGTGAGTAATCGTGAGTCTTGGGCAAAAGACATGAACGACATTATGGACGAACTTAAAATTGAAAAGTCCAAGGAAAATGTCTGTAGCATTGTAGCGATTGTCGATCAGGAATCGAATTTTGTTGCCAGCCCTCGCGTCCCTGGTCTTGGGCAAAAAGCAGTAGCAGAAGTGAATACTCGTTTAAAAGAGAAATTTACCGACAAATTGGGTGCAACGATTGGTACACCCATTGCGGGTTATTTTGAGAAAGTTCTTAAAACTCAGCCAACACCTGAAAATAGCTATTTAAAACAAATGGCAAAAGTCAAAACTGAACAAGACTTAGATGTTTTGTATCGTCAGATTTTTGACTATATGTCCAAGCATTATCATGTCAGTGCTTTAACAGGTGCAGCGAAATTGGTTGGTCAGGATATTGGTGAGCGGATGAATCCGATTACGACCTTGGGTTCTATGCAAGTTTTGGTGCGATATGCGCAAGATCATGAACGTGATCGAATGAATGTCAATGAACTACGTGATTATTTATATACCCAATATGGTGGTATGTATTATGGTATTCATCGCTTGATGCTGTATAAAGCGGACTATGACAAACCAATTTATCGTTTTGCCGACTATAACTCAGGCATGTATTCAAGCCGAAATGCTTCATTCCAAAAAGCACTGAATACATTGACTGATGCTGATTTATCTTTAGATGGTGATTTGTTGCTGTACGATAAAAACGAAGATGTCCAATCCACAAAAAGTTCAACTGAACTGGCACTGGCAAAACTATTTGCACAAAAAGGCGTGATTATTACGGCACGACAGTTGCGTAGTGATTTAAGAGAAGAGAAAACCGAAGATTTTGAGAAAACGCAAACGTATTTAGCTGTTGCAAAGCTATATAAACAGAAAACTGAAAAAGAAATGCCATATGCAGTCATGCCACAAGTGGTCATTTCTGGGCCAAAACTCAGCCGTGATTATAATACCAATTGGTATGCCAGTCGTGTAAATGGACGCTACGAATCATGTATGCATCGTGCCAAACGTCTAAAAACTTCATAAAGCAGCAAGCCAAGACCCTTGCCCTGTTTGATTTTGATGGAACACTGTGTTTAACAGACAGTTTTACACAGTTTATTTTCTATACCTTGTCAAAAAAGCATATTTTTCGGCAAGGTGTAAAAATTTTACCGTGGATACAAGGCTATTATTTAAATTTATATCCTGCACATGCCATGCGTGCCAAGCTCTATAGTCAAATGTTCAGCCAGCAAAAATATCCAGAAATTGAGCAACTGGCATGGGATTATAGTCACCAACTACTTGAACAACTCAACCCCGTGTTATTGGCACAATTGAAACAGCATCAGGACTTTGGACATGATGTTGCAATTGTATCCGCGTCTTTAGATCTGTATTTGCAGCCCATTGCACAGCACTTAAATGTCGCTCTCATCTGTACAGAAACTGAAAAACAACAGGATATTTTAACGGGTCAATATTCAAGTCCAGATTGTAGTAGTGAGCAGAAGAAATTAAGAATTTTAGCGAATTATAATATCGCAGAATATGATCAAATCTATGCCTATGGCAACAGCCATGAAGATGAAGAAATGTTGAATCTCGCTCAGCACCGTTTTATGGTTGGACAGGATCAATATTTACCGACGATTGATACACTCAAATTAACAGGCACATAATGTGCCTGTTTTAATTTAAGAAAATTTAAATTATGCCACTTTCGGAAAAAATACACTTTCGCCGTTAATCACACTTTGCATGGCTTGTGGGTGGAAATTTAAACTCAGTACATGATTATCGAGATGGATATCATATTTATGGACTAAGTTGACGATACCTTGATGCGTATTGATTAAATATTCATCCACAATATTTAAAATACCTTCCAAATTCACTGTACTTGATGCACGGTCATAACTGAATAAATCATAAATTGTTTGCAGATTAAAATGCACTTCCTGTTCCATAGGATGCTGTTTGATATACTTTTCCAAAAACAATACCATTTTGTGTGCAAAGAAAAAGTAGTTCGGTTTGTGTAGGTATTGCATATTCATTGCTTTCTCCTTAAAGCAGCCTTGATTAAATCAAGTGAATCAATAGGTTTAACTTAAGAATACTTCCTTAAAAAAATCTTAAAAAACCAATATTTTTACATTTATTATCATATTATGAAAATAATTATATTTTTAAAAATTAACCAAAATTAAAATCTATAGTTTAGAAAACCATTGAATCTACACAGCAATGTCTTTCAGAAAAATGTCAGTTCTTTGTATTTTTCTTATTTGCTATTAAAAAATCATAATCCAAAATTTAGGTAAAAATCTGTAAAAACTGCTACTTTTTTTACATGTTGCCAAGCGTACCATTTCATAATGGTTTTAACTATTCTGCCCAATTAAGTAATCAGCTATACATTTTTTAAAATTTAAACCGTACTTAAGCTATTTTTAACGAATTAAACCTTGTGGCTGCAACATGATCATTCCTGCTCCAATTAACACAATAACGCCCCCTAAAATATCCCACCGTGTTAATGCAACCTGATCAACGAAACGCAGCCATAACAATGCGGTAAAAATATAAACGCCACCATACGCCGCATAAATCTTGCCCGATGCTACTGGATGTAAAGTCAGCAACCACACAAAGACCATCAGACTGACTGCCGTTGGTATCCATAACCATGCTGTTTTCCCTTGATTCAAAATCAAATAAGGAAAATAACAGCCCAATAATTCAGCGATAGCAGTTAAAAAGAATAACCCAAATACACGGAGTATTTGGGTTATCGATAAGATTTCATTCATAGATTATGCAGGTTCAGCCGTTTGATCTTCAAAGACAGTCAATTGTAAGCCAATATCTTTACCATCTTCTTTTTTCACAGTAACAGCGACATTGCCACCATATTCAGCCAACTCACCAAACAGAATCATTTCTGCAAGCGGTTTTTTCAAATGTTCTTGAATCAAACGTTGCATTGGGCGAGCACCCATTAAGCGATCATAGCCATTGGCTGCTAACCAGTCACGGGCACTCTGATCAACCTCAAGTACCACTTTCTTATCATCAAGTTGAGCTTGTAATTCAGTTAAGAATTTATCAACAACTGAGTCAATCACCATAGTTGGCAAAGCTTTGAACTGAATCACACCATCTAAACGGTTACGGAATTCTGGTGAGAATGCACGTTTCATTGCTTCTTGATTATCATTACTATTATCTTGTTCTGTGAAGCCAATACTGCTGCGTGAAATACTTTCTGCACCAATATTGGTGGTTAGAACCAAGATCACATTACGAAAATCAGATTTACGTCCATTGTTATCGGTCAATGAGCCATGATCCATGATTTGTAATAACAAATTATACACGTCTGGATGTGCTTTTTCGATCTCATCGAGTAATAACACGCAATGCGGATTTTTATGAATCGCATCGGTGAGTAAACCACCTTGGTCAAAACCAACATAGCCAGGAGGTGCACCAATTAAGCGTGAAACAGCATGACGCTCCATATATTCCGACATATCGAAACGAACCAGCTCTACACCTAAAAGTTTCGCCAATTGTTTTGTGACTTCAGTTTTACCTACCCCTGTTGGGCCTGCAAAGACAAAGTTACCTACAGGTTTATCTGGAGATTTTAGACCAGCACGTGACAATTTAATCGCTGAAGCCAAAGCAGTAATTGCTTCATCTTGACCAAATACCACACGTTTCAAGTCACGTTCCAGATTTTCCAAGATGCTTTTATCATCTTTAGACACTGTTTTTGGTGGGATACGTGCAATTTTTGCAACAATATCTTCAATGTTTTCAACAGTAATCAGAATATCATCTTTTGGTTTTAGACGGCGCTGTGCCCCAGCCTCGTCAATGACATCAATTGCTTTATCTGGCAAGAAGCGGTCATTAATAAATTTTGCAGATAATTCAACCGCTGAAACCAAAGCTTTATCATCATATTCAACATGATGAAACTCTTCAAACTTGCTTTTTAAACCACGTAAAATTTCAATAGTTTCACTAATGCTTGGCTCATTGACATCAACCTTTTGGAATCGACGAGACAAAGCATGGTCTTTTTCAAATACCTGACGGTATTCTTGAAAAGTTGTTGAGCCAATGCAACGTAAAGAACCATTCGCCAATGCAGGTTTAATCAAATTCGATGCATCCATAGTGCTGCCCATGCTTGAGCCTGCACCAATAATCATATGAATTTCATCAATAAATAGAATTGCATTCGGATTTTTCTTCAACGCAGCCAACAATTGTTTCAAGCGTTTTTCAAAATCACCACGGTATTTTGTACCTGCAACCAATGCACCAATATCTAAACTATAAACTTCAGCTTTTGCCAATGGTTGTGGCGCTTTACCATTTACAATTAACCATGCCAAACCTTCAGCGATTGAGGTTTTACCAACGCCAGGGTCACCCACAAGCAATGGATTATTCTTACGGCGACGGCAAAGAATTTGTGCAGTGCGTTCGATTTCTTTTTCACGACCAATCAGTGGATCTGTTTTGCCTTTAGCCGCTTCAGCATTCAGATTTGTAGTGTATTGCTCTAATGGGCCATTGGCTGTATTGGCAGTTTCACCATCGAGATCATCAGATTCTTCTTCAACCTGAATTTCCTCTTTACGTGCGCCATGTGAAAGATATTGAGTTAGCGTTAAACGGTTAATTTGATGGCGTTTTAATAAGTAAACAGCAAAAGTATCTCGCTCAGAGTACATGGCAACCAGTACATCTGCACCTTCTACTGTACGATCACCACCACTCGACTGAACATGGAAAATTGCACGCTGTAAAATACGGTCAAAGCTTTCGGTCGGATGTGGAGCTTGCTCACTATTTTCACCAAGTTTTGGTGTGTGTTGCTCAACGTATTCTTCTAACTCTTTACGTAGCGTAACAACATCTGCACCACAAGCTTTTAAAGCATTGACCGCAGAATCATTATCAAGCAAAGCAAGGAGTAAATGTTCAACTGTCAAAAACTCATGTCTCTTTTGTCGAGCCATGCTGACAGCTAAACGCAATGATACTTCTAATTGGCGACTGAGCATGTGACCCCCTTATTATGATTTTGGCTCAATCTGGCAAAGTAATGGATGACCTTGGGACCGAGCGTAGTTATTGACCTGATTTGCTTTTGTCTCAGCAATATCTCGAGGGTAAACGCCTGCAACACCTTTCCCCTCATAATGTACAGTTAGCATTACTTGAGTAGCTTGGTCAAGATTCATTGCAAAGAATTCTTGTAAAATTTCAATAACAAAGTCCATTGGGGTGTAATCGTCATTCAACAACACCACAGCGTACAAAGGTGGACGCTTTAATTCAGGTGGTGCAGTTTTCACAGCAAGATCAGAATCTGGATGATCATCTTCTGTTGAATCATGCATGATTGGGGTTAAATGCCAATCTACATAGCCTGATTGCTGAAAAGCTGCTCTTACATCATTTAAACAAATTTTTCGTTTCATTCTGATTACAACATCTAATGCCATGATTATTGGGTACGTGCTTCTGCTTGTGGAACTTCAGACACAAAAGCTGGTGAGTTTTTAACTTCTTCACCCTGTAGCCAACTAAAACGTCGAACTTCAGGAACTGATCCGTTGACATGAATTTCAATATATTGTGGTACAAAGCCTTTTGGCATCGTCCAACGACCCGTTAGACGCTCAAAGTCCATGAAATTAAAATTACTGTCTTCCATTGGCACGACCAAGACTTCTGAACCACGAATTAAACGAATTTCAATAGAGCCTACAGCACGACTGTTATTTGGACTCACCTGCGCCAAATCAAGCTGATATTCATAGGCATTTTCAGGGAGAGGTTTAACACTTAAGTTTTGTATAGTTAGACTTAAACCACCGCGCTGACGTAATACTTCACGATAAATCTGACTTTGCGATTGCGCAATCGATAAATCATCCTTAGCTTGATTCAGGGCGGTCGTTAAGTCATTGGTATTGCTCACTGCAATATCACGCTCCTGAACAGCCATGTTATAGCTTTTATTCAAACTTGCTAAGGTATCTTTCTGCTTTTGTACAACTTCAATCAACGCTTGGGCATCCGCATCGTAACCTACAACGGATAGACCTTGTCGGTGCCCTACCGAATATCCGAGTATGGTTCCACCACACAGCAGCACAATTCCAGCCAATATCAAGAATTTATTGGTTTGTAAAAAAGAGGGTTTTGGCTCAGCGTATGAGTCTAGAGGATTATTCGATTCTGTAGTTTGATCTGTCATCACGAATGCTCAATTTTGCTGTGCCATCACCATGATGGCACATCCTACTTAAAACGTTATGGTAATAAACCAATCCCTGCCAAGCCTTCATCTTCTGCAAAACCAAACATGATATTCATGTTTTGCACTGCTTGACCTGCAGCACCTTTCACCAAGTTATCTTGGGCAGAAAGTACAATCAGTTTATTTGGGCTTGGTTTGTGTAGCGCAATGCGCAATTGATTTGCGCCACGTACACTTCGTGTTTCTGGAGAGCTTCCTGCGGGCATGACATCAACAAAAGCTTCATTGGCATAGAACTGCTCATATAATGCCTGTAAATCAATTGCTGCACCTGCTTCTGTCAAATCCACATAGATCGTACTCAACATGCCACGAATCATTGGAACAAGATGCGGAACAAAAATAATCTGTTCAAATACACCTTTTTGACCTGAAATATTTTCAAGTGCTTCCACAATTTCTGGATGGTGACGATGCCCTGCAACACCATAAGCTTTAAAGTTATCTGCATTTTCTGAGTAGATCATGCCAAGGCTTGCTTTACGACCTGCACCAGATACACCTGATTTTGCATCAATAATAATACTTTCAGGTTTAATTAGATCTTGTGCTGCTTTCAGGACTGGTGCTAGACCAAGTTGAACTGTGGTTGGATAACAACCCGGATTACCAATGACGTTGGCATTTTTGATTTGCTCACGGTTTAATTCAGATAAACCATAAACAGAATCTTTTAATAATTCTGGGCAGGCATGCTGCATGCCATACCATTTTTCAAATTGTTCTAAATTCTGTAAACGGAAGTCAGCCGCCAAATCAATGACTTTAGTGTTGGCTTCGATCAACGCTTGCGCATGCTGCATCGCTACGCCATGTGGTGTAGCAAAAAATACAACGTCACATTGTTTAAGGACATCTAAATCTAAATCGGAAAATTCTAAATCGGTATGCCCGCGTAAACTTGGGAACATATCGGCAACACGCTTACCTGCTTCAGTTCGTGATGTAAGCACTCGCACTTGTACTTGTGCATGTTTCAGTAGAAGACGAAGTAATTCAACGCCTGTATAACCTGTGCCACCTACAATACCCACTGAAATCACGTTGTATTACCTCATGTTGTCTTTTAAAAAAAATAAGTTGAGCTAGTATGACAGGAAGATGAGGTTTTCTAAACCTATTTCATAATCAACTGCATAGATTTTTCATGTATCAAATTTTATTTAAGATTAAACCAGCCACCAATTTGCCCACTGCACCATTTTTAATTGTTGGCGATGTTGCTGAAAATCAGCATCATGTCGCGCCACTTCCTGCCAGAATTCTGCACTATGATTAAAATAACGGGTATGTGCAAGCTCATGCACACAAACATAATGGATTATTTCTTTTGGCAATAAAACCAGTGCGGCATTTAGCATAATTTTCTGTTGTGTACTGCAACTTCCCCAACGCGATTTGGCAAAGCGTACCTGACAGGACTGATAAGACAAACCCGTCTGTTGGCTAATTTCTTGTAAAAGATCAGGTAAAACCTGTTTGGCATACGCAATCACAAAGCTTTTCAAGGCTTGTTCTGGTGCCTGCTGATTCACAAAAACAATGGCTTGTTCTGCTTTAAAGCTAAAACCAGCTCGTTGCTCTCGCTGCACAATCTGGACTTGAGGATAGTATAATAGTGATATGTTTTCAGGAAAATGAACGGGGCTTTGTTGTTGGACTTTTTGCCAAGTCTCTTGTAACCATGATTCTGAGTCTTTTAGGAATTGTTGAATTTGCTTCGCTCGACAACGCAGAGGAACTGTTAAACGAATTTCATGGGTATAGACACGCAAGCGCAACTGAGTTGCCCTTGCATGACGTACAATTTTAACTTCAGGTAAATGAACCTGCGACATGTTAAACAGCGAAACGTTCTTCAATGCCGTTGTTGGTTGCAACAATCGCAATATCTGCCTTGTTTAAGGCAAAAATACCATTGGTCACCACACCCGGAATATTATTGATGGTTTTTTCAAGATCCAACGCATCCAAGATATTTAAGTTATAAACATCTAAAATCACATTGCCATTATCCGTCATGACCGCATGTTCGTCTTCATTCATACGAAATACTGGATCACCACCTAAAGAAACCAATTTACGGGCAACCGCAGAACGTGCCATTGGAATCACTTCAACTGGCAGTGGGAACTCACGACCCAATTGTTCAACCCATTTAGAGTCATCCACGATACATACAAATTTACGGGCAATCGACGCCACAATTTTTTCACGAGTCAGTGCTGCACCGCCGCCTTTGATCATGTGCAAGTGACGATCAATTTCATCTGCACCATCGACATAAGCATCGAGGCTACCCACTTGGTTCATATCGATCACTTCAATACCAAGTTTAGTTAAACGTTCCGCAGTTGCTGTTGAGCTTGCTACTGCGGCTTCAAGTTGTAATTCTGGTAATAAATCAATTAAGAAGTTGACGGTACTGCCTGTACCAACACCTAAAATGCCGCCTCTTGGCAAATGTTTCAACGCTGCTTCTGCTGCGGCTTGTTTTTTCGCATCTTGGGTTGCATATAGACTCATAATGGTTTTAACTCAATATCTCAAATGATGAAAGATTTAGCGTAATTTAGCCGCCCAAAAGACAAGCGGTTTGTTACAATGCTAGCCTATTTTAAACTGTTAAATGGAATATGAACATGTTGTTTCGCTTGGTAAGACAAATTTTACAAGCAACAGTCTATGACGTTGCAATTGAATCTCCTCTCGAAGCAGCACCACGAATTAGTCAAAAACTTAACAATAACATTCGTCTGAAGCGTGAAGATTTACAACCTGTTTTTTCTTTCAAGCTGCGTGGTGCTTATAACCGGATCAGCCAACTCCCTAAAGAACAGTTAGAGCGTGGTGTAATTACAGCCTCAGCAGGTAACCATGCACAGGGCGTGGCATTGTCTGGCGCGAAACTGAATATTCCAGCCATTATTGTAATGCCACAAACCACGCCAGATATTAAAGTTCAAGCCGTAAAACGTCTTGGTGGACAAGTTGTGCTACACGGCGATGCTTTTGATGCTGCCAACAAATACGCACAGCAACGCGCACAAGAAGAAGGTCTTACATTCATTCCACCGTATGACGATGAAATGGTGATCGCTGGTCAAGGCACAATTGCCAACGAAATTCATCGCCAATGGCGCGAAGTCGATTACATCTTTGTTGCTGTTGGTGGTGGTGGTCTGATTTCAGGAATTGCTGCTTACTTTGGTGAAGTTGCACCGCATGTCAAAGTTGTTGGCGTTGAATATGATGAATCTGCATGTTTAAAAGCCGCTCTAGCAGCCAATGAACGTGTTGTTCTACCTCATGTGGGTTTATTTGCTGACGGTACAGCAGTTGCACAAATTGGTGCATTGCCATTTGACATTTTGCGTATGGACAAGTCCGATGGTTCAGGCAAAGTGATTGAGCCTGAAATCATCACCGTGAATACCGATGAAATCTGCGCAGCGATCAAAGACACTTACGATGAAACCCGCAGTATTGTTGAACCATCGGGTGCAATGGCACTCGCTGCAATCAAGAAATTCGTTGCTGAAACCCATATTCAAGGCAAAAACATGGTGTCTATCGTGTGTGGTGCCAATATGAACTTTGACCGTTTGCGCTATATTGCCGAACGTACAGAGCTAGGTGAACACCGCGAAGCTATTTATGCTGTCACTATTCCAGAAGAAAAAGGTTCATTCCTTAACTTCTGCCGTGCCTTACAAGGTCGTAATATTACCGAATTCAACTACCGCTGTAATGATGAGCATTCTGCTCAAGTGTTTGTGGGTATTAGCTTAAAAGGTGGTCAGGCTGAGCGTAAGGAAATCTTTGAGTCACTCAAATCCAGTTACGATGTGGACGATTTGTCCGATGATGAAGTTGCAAAACTACACATTCGTTATTTAATCGGTGGTCATGCCAATATCGACAATGAACGTTTATTCCGTGTCGAATTCCCTGAACGTCCAGGTGCATTACTCACCTTCCTTGAACGCTTAGGCCCAACACACAACATCACATTATTCCATTATCGTAACCACGGTGCTGCCGAAGGACGTGTTTTGGTTGGCTTACAAGCTACTGATGCCGATGAAAAGCCAGATGTGTTGATTGAAACTTTAGAGAAAATTACGTATCCGTATGAAGAAATTAGCCAAAACTTGGGCTATAAACGCTTCTTAAAATAAG
The DNA here is from genome assembly GCF_008993995.1 of Acinetobacter brisouii. Taxonomy (GTDB): domain Bacteria; phylum Pseudomonadota; class Gammaproteobacteria; order Pseudomonadales; family Moraxellaceae; genus Acinetobacter; species Acinetobacter brisouii_A. The sequence continues at coordinate 2,967 of NZ_BKNN01000027.1, read as the reverse complement.
CGCATACTGCATAAAAAACCGATGTTTTTACATCGGTTTTTTTATTTTCAGATCATGTAATCAGGCTTAGTGTTCAACCAAGAATAGATTGTCTTTGGCAAAAATAGAATTAAAGGACTGAATGAGTTTTTGGATTTTTTCATCATGGTTAGGTACAACCATCCAATAAGGATTTTCACGTACCACCACCAATAATTTTAATTCGAGTGGATCTGCAACCGCTTTAATATTGTCAAATAAAGTGTCAAACACCGTATCATAAAAATCAATTGCCTGATCACATTCATCTTCCTGATCTTCGTCGGGTAAAGCGGCTTCAATATCATGATCAATCTTTTCTTGTAAGGCTGAAATATCGACCTGATGCTGCTGGAATAATTGGCAATCTTCCAAACCATTATCAAAATATTGTTTTAATTCGACATATTGTAAATTTGACCCTTGTTGATTGAGCCAATCACACAGCGTTTCAAAGTCATCTTTCTGTTCAGGTAAATGCGCCGTTTCTAATGGGCGAAAACTCTGTTTTAATGTTGAATATAGTTGGTTAATCATGTTTGCTCTTCTTATTGGATAACATCTGAGGTTATATTAAAAGAATTTTCTGATTGTTGAAAAATTTTTTTATTACATTCCATCACTTTTTGTTTAAACCAAGAATAATTAAGATATTTTTATACTGTTGTGCCACTTGATATATAGGAACATTATGGCAATTTTTACTGTTATTGGTTTGGGTAGTTTTGGTGAAACTGTTGCAACTGAATTAACCCGACTCAATCATGATGTGATCGGCATTGATACGGTTCAGCGCAATATTGAAAATGTTGCTGATCGTATCACACATGCTGTGATTGCCGATGCAACCGACGAGAAAGTGCTTGAAGAATTGAATGTTCAGAAATGTGAAGCCGCAATTGTAGCAATTGGTGAGGATATCGAAGCCAGTATTTTATGTGTACTGAATTTAAAAAATTTAGGGGTTAGCAAAATTTGGGTAAAAGCCAAAACCAAATCCCATCATATGATCTTGTCTCATTTAGGCATTGATAAGATTATTCACCCTGAACAAGATATGGGCATCCGTATTGCACATACACTCAGCTACCCAATTGTTAGCCGTTATATGGCTTTAGATCATGATCGTTTTATTGTCAAAATTGTGATTCCAGCACAGTTACAAGGCGCACATTTAGCTGATTTAATGCGCATTTCCAGTATGGTACGTGTTCTCATGCTCAAGCGTGGCACAACAGTTTTTTATGAAACAAATGCACATTTCACCACCTTACAGCAAGGTGATTTACTGATTTTAGAGGGTTTACAAAGCGACTTACAGCGCTTATCCGAGAGCTTTAGTCCATGATTTATCTCAAATCTGCACCAAAAAAAACACTCAATATCAGTCCACCTAAACTTTTGGCTCTCGGCTTTCTCAGTTGTATTTGCATAGGTACAATCTTACTCAAACTACCTATGGCACATTATGCTGATTTATCTTGGATGGATGCTTTATTTACTGCAACATCTGCCGTGACCATTACAGGGCTCTCGGTGATTAATATCGGTGAATCACTCACTCCATTTGGACAAGTGGTTTTACTGACCTTAATTCAAATTGGAGGATTAGGATTTACCACCTTCGCTGTATTGGCTGCCATGAGCCTGTCACCCAATTTGGGTTTACGCCAACAACTCATGGTGCAAGATACACTTGGACAAACCAGTTTAAATAAAGCGGTTTTAATTGCAAAGAATGTCTTTTTATATACGGTATTTTTTCAGGCAATTGGGATACTGATCTTAACACTCCTTTGGCTCCCCGAATTTCCCCTGAGTACCGCCCTGCACTATGCTATTTTTTATAGTATTTCTTCATTTAATAATGCAGGCTTTGCGCTTTCCCCGCATGGACTCGTCGATTTTTATCAAGATTATTGGATTTGTTTCTGCATTAGCTGTTTATATAGTATCGGCGGATTAGGTTTTTTGGTGTTAATGGACTTAAAGCGAACCTTACGTTGGAAGAAACTCAGCGCCAACAGTAAATTGGTTTTAATGACAATTGCTGCACTCAATATCATTTCATTTGTTTTGATTTGGATATTAGAAGCCAATAACCCGCTAACGTTAGGAAATATGTCTCTGACCGATCAAGCTGTGAATGCTTGGGTACATGCAACCGTTCCTCGTTCGTCAGGATTTAATACTGTTGATTTAGGACAAATGGGCAATGCGGCAACACTACTGACAATGTTACTCATGTTCATTGGTGGTGGGTCTTTAAGTACCGCTGGTGGGATTAAAGTTGGGACGTTTATTGTTTTAGCCTGTAGTGTGGTGGCATTTTTAAGACGTAGTGATGAAATTCGGATTTTTAGACATTCCATCTCACATGAAACTGCATTTAAAGCGTTGGCTGTTACCTTAATTACATGCATGCTGATTTTTCTTGGTCTGTTTGTAATGCTGATTTTAGAACCAAATAAAAATTTTCTCGACTTACTGTTTGAAGTCATGTCAGCCGCATGTACAGTTGGACTTTCTCGTGGCGTAACCAATGAACTCAGTCCATCGGGGTTATCTCTTTTATGTATTCTGATGTATGCAGGACGTTTAGGTCCTCTGACATTGGCTTATTTAATTGCAACACCAAAGAAAAGTCGTTTAAAGCATCCAACGACAGATATTCAAATTGGTTAGTATGTCCTATAGCTCTATATTGCTTAGGCTATTTTAGCATCATGAATAAAAAACCATGCCTTGCATTAATGCCAGTCAGTTAAGCTGATTGGCATTTTTTCTTTGGATATTTTGCAGGTTTTCCTTTAACTACTCTCGGACACAGCCTATGCCTTTTTTCAGGTAATACATACATTTTTGAACTTTCTAATAAATGCTCTAAATGTCTAGGCAAATTACCTGCCGACTCTAAAGGCGTATGCCTCAATATATTGATAATACTCA
>NZ_BKNN01000026.1 GCF_008993995.1 Acinetobacter brisouii | reverse complement strand
CGCGACTCATGAGTGCTCGGTTATATGCGGGCCAATTGGTTGTACGGTAGATTTTGTGTGTAGGCTTCTTCATTTGAAAATTATATCGCTGAAAAAGCCTTTACAGATAGGTTTGTGCAACAAAGCCATCAGACTATAAACTTTTTCTTTAGCAGGCACATGTAATAAATCGGCAGAGGTTATTACAGGGTGTGCTGAAACATGTCTCATTTGTTGCAAATATTCTAAATCAGCAACTTCATAAGTTTCAAAAAAATTCAATTGTTTATGAAACTTTTCAATAATCTCAGATTCCCATTTTGAAGATTTAGGATCTCTAATCTGCTCTTGACGAATATCATTAAGTATTTGTAAGGCTTTGGGATCATTATAGATACTATCCAAATCATTTAATTTATTTACAAGATCCGTTACTACTACTGACCACAACATTACTGTGGCTGATCGATAGTTTCCCATTGTGTAAGAAGAGTGAACTTCTTTAAACAATTCTTTTGTACATGAATTTTTAATATTTTCGATTGATTCATCTATAGAAAAATAAGTCATTTCTGCCCCCTGAATTTATGATGTAATCTAGCACAAACAACTACTTATTAAAGAAGATGACCATTAAAAACTTATCCTCCATAGCTAAGCTCGAAGACTTAGGACGTACCCAATTTTCAAAGTCCTTTTTTATGCATGATTTCTGAATCCCTCTCCTTGCGAAGCTTCGCTTCTCACCTTTTAAAAAAGGGACTTTGTCATGTGATTAATTTGATACGCGTGATCCCCTCTCCTTTTTTTAAAGGAGAGGGCTAGGGAGAGGATTTAAACCTACTTCCCTCGAATCGTTCCCAACTGATTCCACACCTCAGGCGTCAAAAACGTCACCACCAACTTATTTACATCCACATAACGCAACAAACCATTCAACTGATGCTTCACCTCAGGGTTTTTAATAATTTCCTCACCCGTAATCTGTCCCAACTGCTGGAAGCTCTCTCCGACCGCTTGCACGCCTTCCGCCTGAATCACCGCTTTGGTCTGAGCCGAACATTGATCCACCAAAATGCGCTGCAACACCTGCGCCACGTTTTTATCCAGTGCGGTTTTTTGCTCGTCTGTCACATGACTAAACTGTTTTAAATCAGGATGATTCGACAACGCCACAAACGTCCACTGCAACACTGCGGTTTTATCGGTTGCAGTGGTCGATTTCATCAAGCAATCACTAAGCCGATCAACGGTTGGGCTTGCCATCGTGACTTGGGTAGTGCCAAAGACAGCGGCTGCCATCAAAAGTGCTCGACTCAAAGATACATGTTTACGTTGTGTGGACATTCTAAAACTCCATTCAGTCATTGGCTTCTTTTTAGCATACGACATGATGCTTAGGTGTTATGACTCTGTATCGATCTGGCAGGTGCCGCCAGCAATTTCAGTACATGTTGTACCCGAACATTTGCATCTGCCCGATACAGCGCATAAATCGGGGCAATACACGGCGACTCGGCTTTAAGCGTCTTATATACAATCTGTTTATTCCAGAAATCCTGAATTGAAGCAGGCACAATAGACACACCAATGCCTGCAGCAATCAGATTTAGGCTTGAGGTTAAACGCGGCGCTTCCTGAACAATATTTGGGCTAAACCCTGCCTGATAACAATGCGCTAAAATATTATCAAATAAATCCTGTCCTGCCAGTCGCCGATATAAGACAAACTCATAGGGCTCTAAATCAAGCAAGCGAATTGCGCCACTTTTTTCTGCCAAAGGGTGATTACTCGGCAGCGCCACAATTAATGGCTCATCCAGCACATGCACACTCTGCAACTCGGCACGAAGCGGCGCAGGCTTACGCAAAAAAATGAGATCCAGTTTTTCATTGAGGACAGCATCAATCAAATCCCGACTACTTTCTTCTTCTAGCTGAATCGTGACTGCAGGAAACTGTTCACGAAACTGGCGAAGTAACGTGGGCAAAAAAGGATGCAAACCCACTGAGTGGGTAAATCCAATATGAAGCTGTCCTTCCAGACCCTGTGCGATATTTTGCACCCGTTTGGGAATCGCCTGTGCATGCGCCAGGATACTCACAGCCTCTTGATACAATACCCGCCCTGCCTCAGTGACTTCTACCCCACGCGGCAAGCGTTTAAATAATACTGTTCCGAGTTCTTGTTCCAGACTTTTAATCAGTCGTGTTAAAGGCGGTTGCTGCATATACAAACGATTTGCAGCTTTAGAAATATTACTTTCTTCAACCACGGCAACAAAGGCATTAAGTTTATGAATCTCAATCATTGCTATACTTTTTAGGCATGGTTTAAGGTAAAAATAGCATTTGTCAATATAGCATAAGCGCTGCATGCTATATACATCTTGGGACAGGTTAAGGTGATCTGGTGAGCGAACAAGTACTCAACATACCAACATGCAAAGCATTGTTTTTAGGTTTCTTAAAATTGGGACTGATGGGTTTTGGCGGTGTTTTGCCACTTGCACATCGTATGATTGTGGAAGAAAACCGCTGGTTAAGTACAGCTCAATTTACTGACCTGCTTGGGGTCTGCCAGATTTTACCAGGTGGCAATATTATCAATATGTCCGTGGCGATTGGCATGGAGTTTCATGGCGTCAAGAGTGCGCTCTGTGCCATTTTAGGCTTAATCTGCGCGCCGACCATTATCGTCTTGCTGATTTATCAGATTTATAGCCAGTTTCAAAATTTGCCTGCCGTACAGCATGCGATTCAAGGTTTGGCCGCAGCGGCAGCAGGCCTGTTATTTTCCACAGGTTTAAAAATGCTTAAACCGATTGCCAAAAGTTATTTGACGATCAGCAGTATTGTGCTGACCTTTATGCTTATGGTCGTGGTGAAAATACCGTTGTTATTTACCCTGATGATTTTGCTGGGTCTAAATATGTGGGTTTTAAGTTTGGGAGCAAAACGCGCATGATTTGGGTGTTATGGTCACTGGCATTGGTATTTGCAGAATTATCCTTACTGGCCTTTGGTGGTGGCAATGCGATTTTGCCTGAAATGCAGTATCAGGTGGTTTATGTCCACCATTGGCTGACTGCTGAAGAATTTAGTGCCCTGTTCGCAATGGCACAAGCAGCGCCTGGCCCCAATATGATGATTGCTCCTCTGATTGGTTGGCATGTTGCAGGGACAGCAGGTTTACTGGTGACCTCAATTGCCAAGTTTACGCCATCTTCGGTGATTACGGTTTATGCACTCAGGTTCTGGCGACAAGTCAAAGATCATCCTTTACGCTCACGCTTTGAAAAAGCCCTAAAACCTGTAACCGTTGGACTGGTCTTGGTCAGTGCATGGCTGATTGGTTCGGCATCAGCACAAAATCTTTTATTGGCTATGATTATTTTGGCGACAGCAGTACTGGGTTTATTTAAAACAGTGCATCCGCTTTGGATTATGTTGCTGGGTGCAGTGTTGGGCGTGTGTTTTTTATAAGTTTATGTCACACTGATGAACATGAGTTATCATCTTTAAAAAAACGATAATGATAATACTGTTTATTCTTCACGCATCATTTAGGTGATATTTATGCAAGAGTCAGAACGTGATAAAGATAGACCATCCTCTTTGATAGAGCTTCTGGTCGATATATGTTTTGAGTTTCTTCCCAATTTGGTGATGGGTATTTTTCGCCCGATCGCACATTTTTTAGGTGAAGTATTTAACATTTAACGCATGCAAAATGCATCTGATTGATGATCATAGTCTTTTATAAAATACTAAAAATATACTGACCATAAATCACCGATTCCACAAAAAAAGCCAGTCAATATTTTGCTTGACTGGCTTCTTTGATTTAGATGTTTAGAAACCTATTTATGCAAAATCGACTCAAAGGCTTTTAAACGCTTATAAATCGAAAGCAGTTCAATAATGGTTTTCCATGAATTGATCAAGTACTGGAAAGACTCGCGCACTTTATCAAACACGTTCCCAATCTGATTCAGCAAACCCAGCGTCATTTTCCCCGCAGCAATTGATGGGAAAAGCACGACCAAACTATATAAAACATCGAGCTGCATGTACCACGTACTCACCAAATTGAAATAGGTATAGTGGAAATACAGACGGAAATAGTTTTTACGAACATTGCCAAACAATTCTTTTAAAGTTGCAGGTTGCGCCCGATCTGCATGATCTTCGCCATACACCAGTTCTTTACGGTAAGCCGCTTCGACTTTTTGGTTATTAAACTCCAACCCAGGAAGTTTAATTCCAACAAACATCAGTAGTAATGTCCCAAAAATAGCCCAAGCTACAGCGGCATAGACCAAAGAATGTTTCACTTCACCAATCAAAGGCAATGCAGGCACATGTGCAGATAATTGAAATAAAATCGGTAAAAAGGCAATTAAAATCATAATCGCTTTGACAAAACTGACGCCTAAGTCCTCCATCGTGGTGGCAAAGCGCATGGTGTCTTCCTGCACACGCTGCGATGCCCCTTCTACATGACGTAATTGCGCCCAATGCTCACTATAATATTCGTTCATCGCAGTTCGCCAACGGAAAATATAATGGCTGACTAAAAATGAGTTCAGCACTGCCAGTGTCACAGCAACCATCGCAATCAAGAGAAAAGTCAGGGTTCCCTGATACAAATCACCAATATTGCCACCACCATCGGCTAGCATTTTCTGAATCAGATCCCAAAATGGCCCATACCACGCATTGACTGCTACACTGACTTGCACACCAAACCAGATATTAAACAGGATCAGTGCTGACCCCCAAACTGACCAGCGTTGCCATTTATGGTTTGAAAAAAAGCGCCATACCCCTGCAAAAATAGCCGTTGCAATTAAAAACCAAACATAAAACCATAAAAATGTAGGCGACCAAAAACGACTAACGCCAATCGGCAACTCAGCGTTGGCATAGCCCTGAGGTAAACCAATGAGCGTCCCCCATGTCTGTCCACCTGCATACCACAAGATTAAATTGAAAGACAGCCATGCAACAACTGAGAGAAAAAATGCACGAGGTGCGGGAAAAAACGATTTAAACATGCTTGGGGAATATTCCGTCTAATTTTGAAATTCTGCCTGAGCCAGTATACAGCTTCAACTTAAGTGAGTCTGATGTGAAAATAGTGTAAGTAACGCTTCGGCATGATGTTTTTATTTTTTGTAACCTACAACAAAAAATAGCGCTTTCGCGCTCTTTTTCACAGTTTGAGCATGTAGATTTCAAGATAATGACTAAAAAGAACGCTTTGCTGGTCATTTAAGTGGAAAGAACTCACAAAAATGTAAGGCTAAAACAGATGATTTAGCCAAGGCTAGCAGCCGATAATCCATTTAATCCAATACAGATAAACTGAAGTAACATCACTATCAAAAACCAAAACCAGCCTTTCTTTTTACGTTTGACCTGTTGCATTGTCAATATACCCCATGCGCATGACTGCATTGAATCATTGCAAATGCCGTGCCATTTTTAGAACAGTGTGATGTGATCTCACCACCTGTTTTTTCATGAAAAATGGATTATATTTTTACAAATTATACCTGATGATTTTGAAAAAATCGGTTTAAAATCCGCCAATAAACTGATTTTGACAGAAATGGATGCACGCACAATCCGTATGGATTGTGATGATGGTGGTGATTCACAATGTACGCAATTATTCTTGTAACGATCTTTCTGATTAGTCTGCTCTATACCTATTTTCGAGGAAAAGAGCGCCTTAAACTGTCACGCCAACTGTTCGATCATTCGACTTTTTTAGGCCCGATTAATATGTTTATGACAGGCTTTTCACGTCTGCCCGCTCAGCCTTTTTATACTGTTGAAGACTTCCCTGAACTAAAACCACTACAAGACAACTGGCAAATCATTCGCGATGAAGCTGTTGCACTACAAAACCAGATTAAAGCAGCGCAAAGCAACAATGATGCAGGGTTTAACACCTTCTTCAAACGTGGCTGGAAACGCTTTTATTTAAAATGGTATCAAGACAGTCATCCCTCAGCACAACAACTATGCCCTAAAACGGTCGCGATTTTAGAGAAAATTCCCTCCGTTAAAGCCGCTATGTTTGCCGAGCTACCATCGGGCAGCTACTTGGGTAAGCACCGTGATCCGTATGCGGGTTCAGTGCGTTATCACTTGGGTTTAAGCACACCGAATAGTGATGATTGTTTTATTGAAGTCGATCAGCAGCGTTATAGCTGGCGCGATGGTCAAGCGACGATTTTTGATGAAACCTATGTACACTGGGCACAAAATAAAGCAGATCAAACGCGTATTATTTTGTTTTGTGACATTGAACGCCCTATGAAGTGGCAGTGGGCACAAAACTTTAATCACTGGTTTGGTCGTCATGTCATGTCTGCATCGGCTTCACCAAACGATGCACAAGACCAAACTGGTTTTATTAACCGTATTTTTAAGTATTTTTATGCGATTCATACCAAAGGTCGCGAGCTGAAAGCCAAAAATCGAAAAATGTATTATTTAAGCAAATGGGCTTTATTCTTGGCATTGATTAGCGCCATTTTATTACCTAGCGTATTGTAAATATCAAATCACAAAAAGCCGCATCACAAGATACGGCTTTAAAAAGTAACGCTATGAAAATTAGACTAGACTAGGCTTGCTGAATTAAATGCGTTATCCCTGTTACAATCATATCTACTGCAATTGTTCCGATCAGCAAAGCTGATAAACGCCCGACAATATCAAAATAGTAATCGACATATTTGGCATGCTTATAACGTAGGTTGTCATGCATAAATTTCATTAAAATCAAAATTATACAAGTCAAAGCTAACGTCACCAACATCACCAGTGCCGCACCTGTTAACCCGATATCCATACCTGTGACGACTGCCGCACTAATCGTTCCCGGCCCAACCATAAAGGGCATAGCCACCGTTCCCGCCAAGTGCTCAGGCGCACCTCGGATTGCACCAATCGTATCGGCTCCCTGAAACACATAACGGTAGCCAATCACCAAGAAAATAATGCCTCCAAAAATCTGGAACGATTCAAAGCGGACATTTAAATATTGATTAAAAATCCGCTCGCCACCCCATGCAAAAAACATAAACACCAAATAGGCGATTCCGCTCCCCTGTATCAATGCCCGATTAAAAATTCGTGCTTCGATATTTCGGATCATCCCAATCATATAAATACTCATCAGAAAGGGATTCAGCAAAGAAAAGAACAGTGCAAATGAATGTATGTATGGGCTTAGCATAGTCAGAATCTACTCATCATGATGTTCGTGTGGATCTGGGAAAGTCAGGGTTTTACCTGCTGTTTCTCGGTTAATGTGCAAGAAAGTTAAATGACGTTCGTACTTGTCCAGTACATCATTAATCACCTGTTCTTTGTTGTAGCCCATCAGGTCATTGTCCTGACTACCTTCAAACAAAAACGTTTCTAGTCGGTAATAATAATTTTTAACGAACTTACTGCTACGCATACTAAACTCAGGTGCATGGTAACGCTGTGGCCAAATTTGATAGATAAAACTCTGCTCATTGACCAGATCAATCATGAGATCAATATGATAAAGCGGTTCATCATCTTCTATTAATTTCTCAGTCAGAGTGACCTGCGCCCCTTTACGGCGTAGTTCTTCAACCACAGCTTCCAGTGCAGGTTTACATACTTGATCCAGCATATTTAATGTGGTTTTACGCCCGGGGTGATGCATCACCCGTGATAACCGCTGTCGCCAATTCAAAATGTCGACATTCCCAACCACAGGCGCGGCATTCATGGTTGAACTTTGATGACGAAAATCCTCCAGTCGTAAGGATTTAAATAGCCCTGCCATCACAAAGAAAATCACGAAGCTAAACGGCAAGCCCATAATGACTGTGGCTTTTTGTAGAGAACTCACCCCATCGGTCATCAGCATGGCAATGGTCAATAAAGCAATTGCGATAGACCAAAACACCCGAATCCAGTTCGGTGCATCACTATTCACATCGGTAAATTTATAGGTGAAATTGCCAAGTACAATCGAACCTGAATCCGCCGAAGTCACATAAAACAGTAAACCTGTAATCAGCGCCAACATGGCTGTGACATTGAACCACGGATAAAACGACAGTAATTTATAAAAACCCAGTTCAGGTTTTGCCACAATTTCCTGAGCAAAAGCCAGATTGCCATGAATCACCTGATACAAGGCACTATTGCCCATAATCGACAACCACACCAAAGTAAATACAAATGGAATAATTAAGGTTCCTGTCACAAACTGGCGAATGGTACGCCCCTTGGAAATACGTGCCAAAAACAGCCCAACAAATGGCGACCAAGCCACCCACCATGCCCAGAAAAACAGTGTCCAGTCTTTCATCCATTGTTCTGCATGCGGATCTTGCTGATAGGCAAAGGTGTCGAGTGTCATTGAAGGGAAACGGCTGACATAATCGCCCAAATTCAGGATCAAGGCATTCAGCAAAAATTTGCTGTCCCCCATAAATAAGATGAAGAGAACCAAACCAATCGCAAAGTAAACATTCAATTCAGAAAGGAATTTCACCCCTTTCTCGACCCCAGTGGTCGCTGAAATAATGGTGATAATTACCGCAAAAATCACCAAACCCAACTGCACGCTTAAGCCTTCAGGTACACCAAAGGTGACATGCAAACCATAATTGAGCTGCACCACGCCGATTCCACACGTGGTTGCAATCCCGAAAATAGTCCCTAAAACGGCTGCGATATCGACCCAGTGTCCCATCCAGCCTTTAATCTTCTGACCAAAGATTGGATAGAGTGCAGAGCGAATGGTAAGCGGCAGGTTATAACGATACGAAAAGTAACCGAGTGCAATCCCGATCAGTGCATACATACACCAGCCTGTTAAGCCGTAATGAAAGACCGTCCAGACAATCGCCGTCCGCGCAGCTTCCAAGGTTTGCCCTTGTCCAACAGGCGGCTGCATATATTGAATAATCGGTTCAGCCACCGAGAAGAACATCAGGTCAATCCCGATGCCTGCGGCGAACAGCATCGCAGACCAGCTCATTAAACTGAATTCAGGCTTGGCATGCTTTGGCCCCAATTTCACATCGCCATAACGTGAACAGGCCAGAAATAGCACAAAGACCATATAGGCCGTTGCGGCAGCAAAGTAGTACCAGCCAAATGTGGCACTCACCCAGTCAAGGACCAAATCTAAAAGCCGAGCAGCTTCGGTATTAAAAAATAATGTAAATAAGGAAAATAACAGAACCAATCCTGCTGAAATAAAAAAGACAGTTCGGTTTAGACGACTACTTGCAGGTGCAGTCCGTGTCATGGTGGAGGGGTTGTTTTGAGTCATACCTTCCTCTTTTTTGGCTAACGGAAACGACTTAAGTCGCCCAGAATATGCACATGAGCTTGTGTTTTTTATGATAAAGAGGACTCAAAAATCGGATCATCTTTTCAGGAAAAACATTTAGAGCAGTAAATTTCAGCCTGTACATGTGATTTAATAAAATTAAAAATCAATAACAAATACATGAAATTAAATACAATTTTTGCAGAAATTTCAGTATTGACTACGGATCTTGCACAATTTCTTAACAGTGACTATACGTTCCATTGATTGATTGTTCAATCAATGGAACGTATTATCGTTGTAAACATTGTTTCAGGCGGTGTTTGAATGAATAATGGCGCTAATTTTTTTCTGCGTGGTGTCTTTGTATGAATCGTCCTCGTGTCCAACCCGAGCATATTCGTCGTGAACAGATCATGACTGCGGCTTTTGCCGTGATTGCTCAAGAAGGCTTAACCAATACCACCATGGCTAAAATTGCCAAGCAAGCCGACTTATCTACGGGCATCGTCAGCCACTATTTTGGTGACAAACAAGGCTTGATTGATGCCTGCATGCGCGAACTGCTCAATGTCTTACTGCGTAAAACCGAAGACTACAAAGCCGAGGCACAAGCTGAACCACAAGCACAGATCCGCGCCATTATAGATTCAAATTTCGATGCCAGTCAGACCACCTCGCAAGCCATGCGGGTGTGGTTAGAATTCTGGTCAGCCAGTATGCACATGCCCGAATTGCACCGATTACAACGCGTCAATGATCAGCGTTTGTATTCCAATCTGCATCATCATTTCTTGCAATTACTCAGCAAAGAACAAGCCGATGTTGCAGCACGCGGTATGGCAGCACTGATTGATGGCTTATGGCTCCGTGGCTGTTTAAGCAGCCAGCAGGAGGAGTTTGACCGTGAACTGGCACGCAGCATTGCCTACGACTATTTAGAGATGCAAATCAATCTGCACAGCAGGTTGCAGGAGGAACAGAATGAGTAATGTCCCCGTTCAGGGTTTATATCTTCACGGACAGCAGGTCGATGCCAGCAGTGGGCAAAGCATCGACAGCATTAACCCTGCCAATGGACAATTGCTGGCAAAAGTTCAAGTTGCCTCAGCACAAGATGTAGATCGCGCGGTACACAGTGCCCAGCAAGGGCAAAAAGTTTGGACGAGCATGACCGCCATGCAACGCTCTCGGATTTTACGTCGTGCGGTTGATATACTCCGCGAACGTAACGATGAATTGGCACTGCTTGAAAGCCAAGATACAGGCAAGGCTTATGCTGAAACCTCCACTGTCGATATTGTCACGGGCGCAGACGTTTTAGAATATTACGCAGGTTTAGCCACGGCGATTCAGGGCGAACAACAACCCTTACGTGACAGCAGTTTTTTCTATACCCGTAAAGAACCTTTGGGTGTCGTGGCAGGAATTGGCGCATGGAATTATCCGATTCAGATTGCGCTCTGGAAATCTGCCCCTGCGCTTGCTGCGGGCAATGCCATGATTTTTAAACCAAGTGAAGTCACGCCACTGAGCACACTTAAACTTGCAGAAATCTATAGCGAAGCAGGTTTACCTGACGGCGTATTTAACGTGATTCAAGGTGCTGCCGATGTCGGTCGCATGCTGGCTGAACATCCTGAGATTGCCAAAATTTCCTTTACAGGCAGTGTACCAACAGGCAAGAACGTCATGGCAAGTGCAGCCAGTTCTTCGCTCAAAGAAGTGACCATGGAACTCGGCGGTAAATCTGCGCTGATTATTTGTGAAGATGCTCACCTTGAACGTGCTGCCGATATTGCCATGATGGCAAATTTCTTTAGTACAGGTCAGGTGTGTACCAACGGCACCCGCGTGTTTATTCCGAAAAAATTACAAAATGCTTTTGAAAACTTGCTGCTTGAACGCGTTCAGCGGATTCGTATCGGTGATCCACTCAATCCACAAACCAATTTTGGCCCATTGGTCAGCTTCCAACATTTAGACAAAGTTTTGTCTTACTTGGGCAAAGGTTTAGCTGAGGGCGCAACTTTATTATGTGGTGGTAAACGTGCAACCAAAGGTGCATTGGCACAGGGTGCATTTGTCGAACCGACTATTTTTACCAATTGCCATGATGACATGGCGATTGTGCAAGATGAAATCTTTGGCCCTGTCATGAGCATTTTAAGCTATGACAGCGAAGAAGAAGTGATTCAACGTGCCAACCAAACTCAATATGGTCTGGCGGCGGGTGTGGTCAGTGAAAATCTGGCGACTGCGCATCGCGTGATTCATCAGCTTGAAGCAGGCATTTGCTGGATCAATACATGGGGCGAATCGCCTGCGGAAATGCCTGTCGGTGGCTATAAACAATCTGGCATCGGACGTGAAAACGGGCTTGCCACACTGTCTCATTACACACGCACCAAATCCATTCAGGTGGAAATGGGCGAATACGTGTCTATTTTCTAATTTTTCTCTTTCGGCATCGCTACTTTTTGCGCGGTGCCCGCTTTCTTTTCATTTTCCATTTTCGCTCAACAATAAGGATAGACCATGGCTCAACATGAATATGACTATATTATTATTGGCGCAGGTTCAGCAGGCAATGTGCTAGCCACTCGTTTAACTGAAGACCCGAACACTCAAGTGTTATTGCTTGAAGCAGGTGGCAAAGACCATCGTTTAGATTTCCGTACCCAGATGCCCGCGGCTCTCGCTTATCCCTTACAAGGTCGCACCTACAACTGGGCGTATTTGACCGACCCAGAACCTCACATGAACAACCGCCGTATGGAATGTGGGCGTGGTAAAGGACTGGGCGGTTCATCGCTGATCAATGGCATGTGTTATATCCGTGGTAATGCTATGGATTTAGATCATTGGTCAACCTTCAAAGGCTTGGAAGATTGGCGTTATGCCGACTGCCTGCCGTATTACCGTAAAGCTGAAACTCGTGATATTGGCGCAAATGACTATCATGGTGACTCAGGCCCTGTCAGTGTTGCCACTCCCAAACAAGGCAATAATGAGCTATTTCATGCCATGGTTGCAGCAGGCGTACAGGCAGGCTATCCACAAACCGATGACTTAAACGGTTATCAGCAAGAAGGTTTCGGCCCGATGGATCGAACCGTGACCCCACAAGGTCGTCGTGCCAGTACCGCACGTGGTTATTTAGACATTGCCAAACAGCGCCCCAATCTGACCATTGTCACGCATGCTGTCACCGATAAAATTTTATTCTCAGGCAAACGTGCCATTGGTGTGCAATACCTAGAAGGTTCAAGCACAACACCAACTGTCGTACATGCCCGTGCTGAAGTTTTGCTTTCAGCAGGCGCAATTGCTTCACCACAAATTTTGCAGCGTTCAGGCATCGGCTCACAAACTTTACTCAAGGAATTTGGCATTTCAGTGGTTCAAGATTTGCCTGGAGTGGGTGAAAATCTGCAAGATCACTTGGAAATGTATCTTCAATACGAATGCAAAAAACCAGTATCGCTCTACCCCGCATTAAAATGGTACAACCAACCGAAAATTGGCGCTGAATGGTTATTTTTAGGTTCAGGGATTGGGGCAAGCAACCAATTTGAAGCGGGTGGTTTTATTCGTAGCCGTGAAGAATTTGCATGGCCAAATATTCAGTATCACTTCTTGCCTGTTGCGATTAACTACAACGGTTCGAACACGGTCAATGAACATGGATTCCAAGCCCATGTCGGCTCAATGCGCTCACCTTCACGTGGTCGGATTCGCCTTAAATCGCTGAATCCTCATGATCATCCAAGCATTTTGTTTAACTACATGTCGACTGAGCAAGACTGGCAAGAGTTCCGCGATGCGATTCGCATTACCCGTGAAATCATGCACCAACCTGCGCTGGATGCCTACCGTGGTCGTGAAATTAGCCCAAGCAAACTGGCGCAAACCGATGCCGAACTGGATGAGTTTGTGCGCAATCATGCGGAAACTGCTTACCATCCATCGTGTAGCTGTAAAATGGGTGAAGATGACATGGCGGTGGTCGATGGACAAGGTCGGGTGCATGGTGTTGAAGGCTTGCGTGTGGTCGATGCATCAATCATGCCACTGATTATCACGGGCAATCTGAACGCCACCACCATCATGATCGGTGAGAAAATTGCCGATGCAATTCAAGGTAAAAAACTGCCTGCTTCAACCGCAGATTATTACCGTGCCGATGGCGCTCCTGTACGTAGCGCACCACGACGTGCATGGCATGACAATCTATTGCAATAAAATAAAGGCTGCCGCGGCAGCCTTTTTCTTGAAATGAAAGAGATCCATTAAATTTTAATTTCAGCACCGAGTAATTTCACAAACTGCGCCAACCATGCAGGATGTGCAGGCCATGCAGGTGCTGTCACCAAATGACCATCGGTCACTGCATCAGTCACCGCAATATCGGCATAAGTTCCACCCGCCAGTTTGACTTCTGCCGCGCAGGCAGGATAAGCCGAACAGGTTTTACCTTGTAGTACATTGGCAGCCGCCAGCAACTGCGCACCATGGCACACCGCAGCAATCGGTTTTTTGACCGCATCAAAAGCCTGTACAATTTCAACGACACGTGCGTTCATGCGTAAGTATTCAGGCGCACGTCCACCCGGAATTACCAAGCCAACATAATCCTCAGGATTGACTGCATCGAAGTCGTAGTTAATCGCAAAATTGTGCCCGCGCTTTTCGCTATAGGTCTGCTCACCTTCAAAATCATGAATCGCGGTGGCGATATGATCTCCTGATTTTTTATCTGGGCAAACGGCATGCACCACATAGCCGAGTCCTGTCAAAAACTGAAATGGCACCATGGTTTCATAATCTTCTGCGTAGTCGCCAACCAGCATGAGTAGCTGCTTGCTCATGTTATTCTCCGTGTCGTTTTTGGATGATTTTTTAGACAATAGCATATTGCGCTTATAAATAGATTTCGAGCTGTATGTCTTTGTGTAATGTTCACCCTGTTGTTTTTTTATACTGGTTCTTTTCAGCCATTATTTACCGTATGCTATAAAAAAACGGGAAAAATAACGTAAATGCTCAGGGAGAAGCAATGACATCCACCGATCAGGCACTGCGCTATCAGGCGTACGGGTATATTGCAGCAGGCATTAGCAGTTTGATGTTGGTTCATGCGATTGGACGCTTTGCATTTACGCCACTTCTGCCCTATTTCATTCAAGATCATCTCATCACGATTACCCAAGGGGCTGACCTCGCTACCAGTAATTATCTGGGATATTTGATTGGGGCATTGCTAGCGGTGTATTTAAACCGACCTGATCGACTGAAGCGTTATGTCCGCTTGGGGTTGATCATCAATGCAGCTTTGACCCTGCTGCAATGTTTCACGGCTGCCTATACGCCGTTGTTATTGCTTCGTCTTGCTAATGGCATCAGTAATGGTTTGGTGTTTGTGCTCGCGCCTGCATTAATTTTGGAATGGCTGAGTAAACATCAACTGACTCGTTTAAGTGGTCTGGTGTACTTCGGTGTGGGTTTAGGATTAATCATCAGCGGTATTTTGGTGGACTGGACAGCGCCATTTTTTACGGGACAATGGCGCTGGTTACCGATTGCCATCGCTTGTATTCCGCTGTTGATCTTTAGTCTGTATCAGATCTCAAAAATCCAGATTCACCCTCAAGTCAAAACGAGTCAAATTCAACAAAAACTGTTTGATACCAACAGTACGCCCCTGTTTATTTCCTATATTGGTGCGGGTTTGGGCTATATTTTACCGATGACCTTTTTGCCAGCATTGGCGCATCAGGTCGGTGGTGATCATGGCTTTTTGGTGAAAAATGTTTGGCTGATCACCTCACTGTCCTGCTCGCTGTTTATTCCGATTTGGAACAGTTTGGGCGCGCGTTGGGGAGATCGTCAGGCACTCCTCGGTTCATACTGGATACAAGGACTCGGTGCGTTACTGATCTTGGTGATGCCGAACATTTGGGGCGTGTTGGCTTGTGCGATTTTTGTCGGTGCAGGTTTTCTGGGTTCAGTCATGTGTACCCAACGTCTGGCGCGTTTTTTTCAGCCACATCAAGGGCCAAAGCTTTCTGCGGCTATGATTACCATTTATGCAGGGGCGCAATTGTTTGGGCCGTGGATGGCCAAATTCTGGATTGAACACGGCGGTTCATTACAACAAAGTTTTGCTGTGGGTGTACTGGCGTTTATTTGGGGGCTGTTTTGGACATGGCGTACCCCGAAAAAAATGACCGCTTAAAGCGGTCATTTTGGTTTTTACACCGATTAACGTGTCAAAACTTTTGCAATTGATTCAGCAACGTAATACACATTTTTCTGATTTAAACCTGCCACACAAATACGACCACTGCGAAGCAAATAAATTGCAAATTCTTCACGTAAAATATCCGCCTGCTCGCCTGTTAAACCTGTATAGCTGAACATGCCGCGTTGTTTCACCAAGTAGCTAAAATCACGATCTGGCACACGTTGGGTTAACTCATCACGCAAGATGGTACGCATTTTGGCAATACGGTCACACATCTCTTGTAATTCTTCTTGCCAGTCTAAACGTAAGGCATCGTCACGCAGAACAGTATCCACTAGAACCGCACCTGTAGTTGGTGGGCTTGAGTAGATTTTACGAACAGTGGCTTTGAACTGACCCAAAACATGCTCAGCAGATTCGCTTGATTCGCAAATCGCAGTCAAACCGCCAATACGCTCACCATACAACGAGAAGATTTTTGAGAATGAATTGCTCAGCAGGAATTTTGCACCTGCGCGGTCTAAGGCACGAATCGCATACGCATCTTTATCGAGATCTTCTGCAAAGCCTTGATATGCAATATCCAAGAATGGAATCAGGTTGCGTTCAAGTAGAACGGCAATCACTTGATCCCATTGCTCAGGCGTCAAGTCTGCACCTGTCGGGTTATGACAGCAAGGGTGCAACAAGACAACGTCTTGCTCTGGAATTTGCTTCAAGCACGCCAGCATGTCGTCGAATGCCACACCGTTAGTGTTGGCATCGAAGTATGGATATTCTGCAACTTCAAAACCTGAACCTTGGAAAATCGCAATATGGTTTTCCCATGTTGGACGGCTGACCCAAACTTTAGATGCAGGGAAATATTTATGCAGGAAGTCTGCACCGACTTTCAATGCACCTGAACCACCTAAAGTCTGAATGGTCACGGCACGTTGTTCAGCACGTGCTTGGCTGTCTGCACCCAAAAGCAATGCTTGGGTAATATCGCAGTAAGATTTCAAACCCGACATTGGCAAATAAAGTTTGGCTTTATCGACATCGTGAGCGGTGCGCAGCGCTGCCTGTTTCACGGCATTTAACTGCGGCACAATCCCTTCTTCGGTGTAATACAAACCAATACTTAAATTGACTTTATTGCTGCGTTCATCTTTTTGGAATTTTTCCATTAAGGTTAAAATCGGGTCGCCTGCATAAGGCTCAACATGCTGAAACATAAACTCTCTATCCTGATGGTTGCCTCAGCATTATAAACACAGATTGCACCATTTTGGCGCTGATTTTTTAATCGATTATTCAATCCGTTTCGCCATGTTCAATCTGCTCTAGAATCGGGCAATCCGCTGCTTCATTGCCCGCGCAGCAATCAGCCGTGTGCTGCAAAATTTCCACCATGTTTTGTAGTGCTGCAATGCGTTGCTGCAACTGTTCAATATGCGCCAAGGCCAACTGTTTGACTTCGGCACTATGCCGCGACTGATTGCGCCACAGACTCAGTAATTCCTTGATTTGTTCGATTGAAAAATCCAGTGTCCGTGCATGGCGAATAAAACGCAGGGCTTGAAGATCTTGCGCACCATAGACCCGATAGCCTGCACTGCTACGTTGAATATTGGGCAGTAAGCCGACTTCTTCATAATAGCGAATCATCTTGCTCGACAGCCCAGTTTGCTTGGCGACTTGTCCGATGTTCATGCAAACACTCCCCGAAATCGTTTTAAACGCAAGGCATTCCCTAATACAAATACGGATGACATGCCCATAGCAAAAGCTGCAAACATCGGTGACAGCAAAATGCCATAAGCAGGATACAATGCCCCTGCTGCCACAGGAATCAGCGCAGCATTATAGACAAATGCCCAGAACAGGTTTTGACGAATATTGCGAATGGTGGCTTGACTCAGGGCAATCGCATTACTCACGCCCTGCAAATTACCCGACATCAGCACCACATCGGCAGATTCAATCGCAACATCAGTGCCTGTGCCTACGGCAATTCCCACATCGGCTGCGGCCAAGGCAGGCGCATCATTAATACCATCACCGACAAATGCCAATTTTCCGTATTTTTGCTGCAAAGCCTGCACGGCGTTGACCTTGCCTTCTGGCAAAACTTCGGCAATCACTTCATCAATACCTAACTGTTTGGCAATCGCCTGAGCGGTGATGTGATGATCGCCCGTAATCATTGCCACTTTTAAGCCCAGTTGATGCAGGCTTTGAATCGCGGTGTAACTGGTTGGTTTAATTGGGTCAGACACCACCAGCATGGCGACCAGCTTGCGATCAATCGCAGCATAAATCGGAGTTTTACCCTGTTCAGCCAACTGCTGCACTTGCTCGGAAAATACCGCGACATCTAAGCCCAATTGCTGCATTAAACGGGCTGCACCCAAGTGAATTTGCTGCTGATTAACGCTTGCTTCAACGCCATAGCCTGTCAATGCCTGAAACTGTTCCACAGGTAGCATGGCTAAACCCTGCTGCTGTGCGTGTTGCACAATCGCCACCGCAATCGGGTGTTCAGATTTGGCTTCGACTGAAGCCACAGCCTGTAAAATCTGCGCTGTTTGGCTTGAGTCGAGCACCACAAAATCGGTCAGGGTTGGTTTGCCTTCGGTGACTGTGCCTGTTTTATCCACCGCGATAATCTGAGTTTCCTGCAATTGCTGCAAAGCTTCACCCTGTTTAAATAAAATTCCCAGTTCCGCACCACGACCTGTACTGACCATAATCGAAGTTGGCGTTGCCAGTCCCATCGCACACGGACAGGCAATAATCAGCACCGCAACCGCATTGACAAGACTCAAAGTCAGTGCAGGTTCAGGTCCAAAGAATAACCACACTGCAAATGTGATCAGCGCCAAGCCCATCACTACAGGCACAAACCACATGGTGACCCGATCCACCAAACCCTGAATCGGCAGTTTTGAACCCTGAGCCTGTTCGACCATACGGATGATTTGTGACAGCACGGTATTTGCACCAACGGCAGTCGCTTGAATGGTGAGCGAACCTTGCTGATTGATTGTGCCCGCCACAACCGTCATGCCAACAGTTTTAGCCACAGGAATCGGCTCGCCCGTAATCATCGATTCATCAATAAAGCTTTGTCCGTCAATAACAGAGGCATCGACAGGGATTTTCTCCCCAGGTTGAATCAAGAGTTGCATCCCAAGTTGCACTTGGGCAATTTCAACCTCATGCACTTGCCCATTTTCAATAATTCTCGCTGTTTTAGGCTGTAAACCCAGTAAATGCTGAATCGCCTGTGATGTCCGCCCTTTGGCTTTGGCTTCCAAATAACGACCAAGCAAAATCAGGGTCACAATCACCGCAGCCGATTCAAAATAGACATTCACATTGTTTTCGGGCAGCCATGTTGGTGCAAAGGTCGCGACGCAGGAAAATCCATAAGCCGCCAGAGTACCAACTGCAACCAGTGAGTTCATATCAGGCGCAAAACGCAGTAAGGCAGGAATACCTTTTTGATAAAAACGTCGCCCCGGGAAAATTAGCACCAACGTAGTCAAGACAAATTGCAGCCACCAACTATTTTGCATGCCGATGTGCTGCATCACCCAATGATGAAACGCTGGAATCAAATGCCCACCCATTTCCAGAATAAACACAGGCAGGCTTAAACAAGCTGAAATCAATAAGTCGCGCTTTAACTGACTGGCTTCCTGTTCACGGCGTTCACTCAATTCATTGGTGGGTTGTGATACTTGTTGTGGTTGGAGTTGTGCTTCATAGCCAGCCTTATGCACGGCTGCCAATAATGCAGTTGCATCGGCTAAATGCGCATGGACAAGGGCTTTTTCTGTTGCCAGATTGACTGTCGCACTACTCACCCCCTCCACTTTTTTTAAGGCTTTTTCTACCCGACCAACACAAGAAGCGCAGGTCATACCTTGGATATTTAGCTCGAACTGTTGCTCGGGTTGAGTCCGCACATCATACCCTGCACGCTCGACCGCATGCACTAAAGCTTCACGTGGTACGGCAACATCGCTTTGAATCACCGCTTTTTCAGTCGCAAGATTCACCGCAACCTCTGCCACACCTTCGACCTTTTTTAAGGCCTTTTCCACTCGCCCGACACACGAGGCACAAGTCATGCCCTCAATCTCAAGCGTTTGATGATAAGGATGTTGGAACTGGCTCATGCTGCCTCCATACCGATGCTGTTTTAGAATAGTCTACACCGTTCAGCTTAAACCTTGACATGATGGTAAGGTCAAGGCTTAAATAAAACATATTCTCATTTAAATGGGCTTGACCTTACCATGAGGGGAAGCTTTACAATAAGATTTTCTTCTGACGATATAGGCAGCAATCATGAAATTTGAAATTGCCAATATGACTTGTGGCGGCTGTGCACGCAGCGTCACTGCAACCATTAAAGACCTTGACCCAAATGCTCAAGTGGATATTGATGTTGCAACTAAACTGGTTAATGTACAAAGCAGTGCCACTGTTGAACAACTGACCGAAGCCCTCACTGCAGATGGTTTTCCACCTGTACTAAAAGCATAATTTTTAAGGTTGATTTTTTGGGTATGACCTGTTGCATGCCCAGAATATTCAAGTTCAAGAATCCTATCTCAAATTCAGAGATCTGTTTTTCCCTAACTTTTTAGCTCACGATGCTTATGTTTTTTGTTTTTGGTTCATCCATCACGCTGTCACCTAACCTCCAATAAAAAACGGGTCAACCATCAAGATTAACCCGTTTCTGTTTCATCGCTAGGGTCGAGTTAAATCTAACTCAACAGCAGCGCTTCACTTATTTTTTGTCAGGTAATGCATAAGCGACCACGTAGTCACCATGATCTGGTGATTGACGCGCACCACCTGCAGAAATCACGATGTACTGTTTTCCTGTTTTTGGTGAAATATAAGTCATTGGTGTCCCTTGGCTACCCACTGGCAAGCGAGCTTTCCACAAGACTTTACCTGTTGAAGAATCAAAGGCACGTAAGTAGTAGTCTTGAGTCGCAGCAAAGAAGACCAAACCACCTTGTGTTGCCATTGAACCACCAATCGTTGGCATACCAATCGGCGCTTTTAAACCCATTTTAAAGCCTAGAGGTCCAGTGTCTTCAACCGTACCCAATGGCACTTGCCATGCAATTTGACGAGTTTTCATGTCAATTGCTGTCATGGTTCCAAATGGCGGTTTTTGGCATGGAATACCCAATGCTGACATAAAGCGGTTTTTGTTCACTTTATATGGTGTACCTTTCATTGGTACAGCACCCATACCCGTGTTAACTTTCTCACTACCATTCGCTTGAATTTTGATATCTTCAGGGGTTTGTTTAATGAGCTGAATCCATAAACCTAAACGCATATCATTGACGAACATATAACGATGTGTTGGGTCAAATGAGATACTTCCCCAGTTCATCCCCCCCAAAGAACCTGGAAAGCTGAGTGAAACATCAGTCCCTGGTGCAGTGAATAAACCATCATAACGCATTGATTTGAAGCTAATACGACACATCAACTGGTCAAATGGCGTTGCACCCCACATGTCAGACTCTTTCAAGGTCTGGTTACCAATCTGTGGCATTTCAACTGAACGTGGTTGAGTTTTTGAATATTGCTCGTTTGGAATGTCAGCAACTTTGACAGGTTGCTCAATCACTTTGGTCAGCGGTTTACCAGTCATGCGATCAAGCACAAAGAACTGACCTGATTTAGTTCCAATCACCACTGCAGGTTTAGTCGTACCATCTTTCATTGGGAAGTCAACCAAGCTTGGCTGCATGGGTAAGTCAAAGTCCCAAAGGTCATTATGTACAGTTTGGTAAACCCATTTTTCTTTACCTGTCGTTGCATCAAGTGCCAACACAGAGGTATTGTACTTATGGTCAGGTGCAGTACGGTTTCCACCCCAAACGTCCACCGATGAACTGCCCATTGGCAAGAACACTGTATTCATTTTCGGGTCGTATGACATCGGTGCCCAAGAGTTGGTTGAGCTACGTTTATAGGTTTCGCCCGGTTTTAACATGTAGTTCGGGTTTGGATTACGTGGATCAAATACCCAGCGCAGTTTTCCTGTAATCACATCATAACCACGGATCACACCCCCTGGCATATCTGCGGCAACGTTATCAGCAATACGGCTACCGATCACTAATGTTGTACCTGCCAATGTCGGTGCAGAAGTCACTTCAAAACGTGGAGCTTTAGCACCATCACCCATACCTTCAAGCAAGTTCACTGTTCCATGATCACCAAAGTCTTCACAGCGTTGACCATTGTCTGCATTAATTGCAACTAAACGACCATCTGGTGTATTGGTATATACACGACGTGGGCAAGCGGTGTTATTTGCAACGGTTGTTACAGGGCTAGCGCCTTGTAAAGTCGGTTGTTGCAAGGCTTTGGTTGAATCAAAATAAGCGACACCACGGCAACGTTCCCATGCATCTGCATGTGAGTTTACTTCAGCTTTCCACAACTGTTTGCCCGAATCGGCATCGACTGCAATCACGTTGTTATGTGGCGTACACAAGAAGACTTTATCACCAACTTGTAATGGTGTTTCCTGATCTTCCGCACCACCACCTGTTCCTGTAGTTTTATCCCCTGTTTGATACGTCCAAGCCACTTTCAGGTCTTTGACGTTATCACGGTTAATCTGGTCGAGTGCTGCAAAACGGCTACCGCCAGCATCATTACCATAGTGATCCCAGTTCTTTTGCTGTGTTTCTGCATTTACAGGGACTAACGGCAAAGCCTGACCTGAAGCTGCAACTGTTGGATGGGGAATGAACATGCCATATAAACCGCCAATCATTCCCAAAACGGTTAAGCCTCCCAGTGCATACGCTGGTATTGCAGCATAATTTTGCTGATTTTGAGCTTTACGAATCGCAGGCAAAGTCAATAATACCGCTGCAAATAATCCAGCAGGGAACATTAGGCGTGAGTGTAATGCCCAAAAGTCAAATCCAGCATCTGAAATAGCCCAAATGACAGTTGCAACAAAGGCCAAAGCATAAAGTGTCACACCCAATGCTTTTCGTTTAAAAATAAAAATAGACGATGCTGCTATGAGTAATCCAGCAAGCAGAAAGTACCACGACCCACCCAAACTGATGAGCTTACCGCCGAATACAATAAAGAATAACCCAGTTAGCAATAATGCTAACCCCAATATCACGCACCATATCTTTAATATGAGATGTGGCTGAGTATGTGAATCAGACATACAACTATCTCCAGTTTTAATGTCAAATCAGTTTTTCATCTGATACAGAACAGCACGTTCTTATGCTGCAACCGATTTGCACAATGCGCCAAAACAAAAACCAAAAAATTGCTTTTACGCCACTTGGCATAAAAACAGCTTCACTCCTTTGTTATAAGTCACGATGATTCCTTTTCATCTTGATGAGGCTAACAAGGCTTTTTAGTCAAAATCCCCCAGCACAAAAGTAGCGTTGTTTAAACACAACCGTTTTGAATCTGTACCCAATCCAAAGCTGAAAAACGAGTGCGCTACCGTCGAAACCATGCTGAAATTCTGCTGGGCATTGACCTCTGAACACCCAGCAAGTTCTAAGTCCAGATTAGAAATTTACACGTACACTCAGACCTGCGACCCAAGCATCATCAACTTCTTTCACCCCTGCTGGCTGGTGGATATATTGCAAGTTCGGGCGGATCATGACCGCAGGTGACCATTGATAGGTATAGTTCAACTCGACATTCAACTCGCTGCGTTGTATTGGAACGTAATTACTTGCGAGCGGGTCATAAGAGAAATAACCACGACTGATGTCGGTTGCGATTTCTTTGTCACGGGCGCGATCATTAACTTGATAACGAGCAAAACCGAGTCCAATTTCATCGGCTGGTCGGCTGTAAAATGGGCCTTTATACCAAAATGCCAATTGCTGTGTGCTTTCGACAAATGTGGTGGCTTTATCATTGAATACGGCATTGAAACCAACGTACAGACCACGTTTCGAGTCATCACCGCGTTGGGTCAACTGTTGTTGTGAGTTCAACCAGAAACTGTGTTTGCCATCATGCACTTTGCCTGCAGTTTTAATGTCATTGGCTTCAGCAGTCGAATACAAAGCACCCACTTTATATTCACCCGGTAAACCATTCAGTTTTGGTTTCCATGCCAGTTCTACAGGAATCGTGGCACCATTGGTTCCTCGCATATCCAAATTAAAGCCGTCGCTCGCTGACTTGGTTTTAATGTCATCTGGGTTTACTTCATACACCCCGACGCCAATTGTCCATTCAGGTGCGAACTGATATTTAACATTGGCTGCCCAAACACTGACTGGCCAGTTGTACCAGATTGAACCAATCGATTTACCGAGCTGACCACCACAAAGCAGTAAGTTCTGAAATTCACATTGTGAGCTGTTAAAGTCATCGGACATGCCCATACGACCGACTTTGACTTGAACCTTGTTGTCATCAAAGCCTTTTTTTACCCATGCTTGGGTTAGGCGCCAGATTTTTCCGCGCCCATAAATCTCTTGTGAATTGCCTAGCGTGGTCGAACGAGGGTCTTTAATCCGCTCATTGGTCAGCGCATTACCATCACGTTTGGTAATCATGATCGCTGCCGTTGTATCCTTCCAACCTGCGATTTTATTTAAATCGAAATTTGTCCCAAGGGTCAGCTGTGATGCAACCGTCGTTGTATTGTTATCATTGTAGCCACCATCCATATTGGTCGCAGCCTGACTCATGATCGATGCGGTAAACTTGTAGCCTTTATCTTCTAAATGCTGACGCTTACCATTCCAGTCCCCAAATAGCCATTGACCATCTTGTGACCATGGCTCATTTGCCAAAGCGGCTTGACTGCATAAAATTGCGAGCGAAACTGCGCTCAATTTAACTAAATTCGTTTTCTTCATCTTTGCTCTTCCTTAGCCCAATAAAGTTAGGCACTCTAACTTTATGCCAAAGTGCCTGTATTTCATCATTTTATTTTTACTGGTTGGCTGAGTTCTGAACTCGCACCCAAGTGATCGGTGATATTTACCGTGTAATTTGCAAATTTCTCAGTGGGTTTCCATGTCAACGTCGCCTGACCTTGTGCATTGGTCACAACAGTCGCATAACCGACAAATTGTTCAGCTTCTTTCGATTGCGCATTGCGGTTTCCAAAGAACTCAACACGGTAGCGCTGGTTTTCTTGACCTTTAAAACTTACCACAAGTTGCCCCTGATGTGCAACCAGTTGAGGTGCTTGAATCCATTGGTTGGGTTGAGCATTACAACCCTGTTGATCAGGAGTCATGCAGGTTTTCTGTAATTTGCTTGAATCAATCACAACACCGCCGCCACGTGAACCGACAAAACCTTCATGTTCAAGTGCAGGTACGCCAAATACAATTGCACCTAGACGCTGATTCGGTACACAAGAACCACCCGCTTCACAGCGTTTGATGTCCTTGCCATTGTCCCAAATCTGGTTTTTGGTCAGGGTGATGTGTGCATTGGCATCTTTCTCTGAACGTACGGCAATCCCGATACGGTTACCATGGACTTTGTTACTGTCAAAGATGTTGCCATCACCTGTCAGGTTGAACCCTGTTGAATTGGCCGTCAATTCGTTATATGCAATATAGTTGCGCTTGCCCCAGTTAATTTGTAAACCATCTGAATAGTTTTCAAATTTGTTGCCAACCACTGCGTTGTCATTGCCCCACAAGATTTCAATACCTTGAGATGGCTCTGGATTGGCTTTGGTGTTGGTAAACAGGTTATTGGCAATCAGGTTAAACGCTGCACCACGGGTCAGCTCTAAGCCATCGCCATTATCCTGAAGGATATTGTCCAAGAACTTGTTATTGTTGGTCGTGGTTGAGGTTGGATTGCCCTTGCCATCATCTCCAGTAAACATCACACCAGCACCACCGTAGTTGTTGCTAATACGGTTATGCTGAATCAGGTTATTGCTCGAACGGTTGACCAAAATACCAATACAGAAACGATGAATATCCAGACCTTTGAGCACAACATGATGTGTATCACGTAGTACCAGACCCGGCAGAGTCATCGTGCGTACGTTGGTACCATATTGCCCAGGCACAGCACCAGGGCAGGCTTTCGCCCCTTCACCCTGAATATAGTTAGAACCATCAATCGCAATAAACTCACCCGTTTTATCCCATTGTGTTCCGATGATTTTGACAGGGCCTTTAATTTCAGGCAGTGGTGAATCCACTTTGATGCTGTAAGGTGCCTTCCCTACGGCTTGAATTAAAATTTGGTTGTCATCTGATGGATTGGCATTTGATTGTTCAATTGCCCAACGTAATGAACCCTGATTTTGGTCATCCTGATAACGGTCAACCACATAGGTTGTTGCCGCAGCCCAGCCTGAAGCCATGAGTCCTAAACTTAATGCAGTCACTCGCAAAACCATTGCTTTCATTGTAAACATTCCTTTTTTCACTTTTTGTTATAGTGTTGGTTGTACAGTTTGTAAGAACTGACGTAGTTGGGTCACATCAATTTGACCCGGTGCTGAGGCTTGCCCAATCATGCCAAAGCTCAAACTACCGCCCGAACTTGCAGTTGCAATACGGGAAATCGTGCCTAAACGCCCCATCGACATGGTTAACAACGGCTTTTTGCTTTGTTGGCTGACTTTTAGCGTCGCATTCATGAGCGTAAATACATCTGCTTTGGTCTGTGGCATCACTGCAATTTTGAGAATGTCAGCGCCCATCTGATCCTGTTTCATCAAACGATCCACAATTTCTTGTTCACTTGGTGTTTTGGCAAAATCATGATTCGACATCACCACCAAAACATGTTTTTCATGTGCCAAATCCGTTACTTTACGCACGACTTTTGCATCACGGAACATTTCGATATCAAGCAATTGCATAAACGGTTTTTTCAAATACGCGCTATAGATTTTGCCGTATTCTTCATCGCTGACTTTCAGTTTACCGCCTTCATTGGCAGTACGGATTGTTGCAAGGAGTGGTTTGTCTTTTAAAATCTGATTGAGCTGCTGTCCTAAGGCAATCACCTGTTTGGTATCCGCAGCAAAATTCAATAAATCAATACGAAACTCAGCAATATCAGCATTTGGATTGTCTGCAATCACTTTCGCTTGAGCCAATGCCTCTTCAGCCGTTTTTGCAGTAATTGGCACAATCGTTTTCACTGGCATTGCGCCAATATCCACATTTTTGACCACATAATGCTGACTTTGTTCAGGCTGTGCCAAAGCAACTGAAGCTGTAGTCAACAGGCTGCATGCCAATGCAATTTGAAGTGCGGTGTGTTTCAGGTTCATCATTACCATTCCTTGTGTAATGTCGCTGTATGGGGTTGCCATACAGCGCACAGCTTAGATATCAAAAAAAACTGTTTCATTGTCGCCTTGAATCACAATATCAAAGCGGTAAACAATCTGACCGTCACGTTCTTCACGTTTAGCCACTAAAGTATTGCGACGTGGCGCCCACTCAATACCGTTCAAAATCGGGTCATTGGCATTGGCTTCTGCTTCATCGTCAAAATAAACACGCGTGTTCAAACCCATGTTGATACCACGTGCAAAAATGATTAAGGCAATATGTGGTGCTTGCTGAGCGCCTTTACGTCCCGGAACTGCACCTGGTTTAATGGAGTCAAAGTACCATACGCCAGTCTGGAAATCAGCACCTGCACGCCCCCAGCCTTGGAAATGTGGGTCAGCAGTTTTACCCTGAATGTCGGCTTGGCTTGGATAAACACCATTGGCATCGGCTTGCCAGATTTCAACCAGCACATCACGAAGTGGTAAACCCAAACCATCAAACACTTGACCTTCAAGACGGATACGCTCGCCTTGAGTCTGCTCTTGAACAAGATTGTTGTTAAAGCTGTGCTCAAATACTTCAATATTCGCCTGATTGGGTAACAGACCAATGTGAACGTAAGGCCCACCTGTCTGAGATGGGGTTTCTGCTAATTCCTGAAAATTCCAACCATTCATGTTGTTTTCTCCCTCAATTATGTCAATTCATTTTCAAAGTAAGTTGCACGACGACCACGTAAAGTGATGTCAAAACGGTAGCAACGGCTATCCATTTCAAGGAAGTTGCTTTTGTCTTCACGCGCAATGAGGGCACGACGTTGTTCTTCAGACGGAATCGTTTTTAAGATTGGGCAGGTATCAATTAAAGTATCGCCTTCAAAATAAAGCTGTGAAATCAGGCGCTGCGCCCAACCATCTGCAATTAAAGAGAAGTGAATATGCGCTGGACGCCATTCATTAATACGGTTACGCCACGGATATGGACCTGGCTTGATGGTACGAAAAATAAAGAACCCATTTTCATCGGTCAGCATACGACCACAACCGCCAAAGTTTGGATCTAAAGAACCCAAGAACTGGTCGTTTGGATGGCGGTAACGACCTGAAGCGTTGGCTTGCCAGACTTCAAGTAAGGCATTTTTGACTGGGCGACCAAACTGATCACGTACATAACCATGAACCACGATACGCTCACCAATTGGCAAACCATCTTTGGCACAGTTGAGAATCAAGTCATTATCTTTAGGGCCAAATTGATTTGGTGAAAAGTGCGGCGCAGTCACTTCTGTCAAAGTTTCCGCAATTGAGATCAATGCATTTTTAGGCGAGCGCAACACACTGGTTTTATAGCCTGGCGTATTTGCTGGCGGATGATGATCTGTATTGCGCTGTGCGTAAGCACCCCAAATAATTTGAGACATAGTCACTCTCCTTTTAAATTTTAAGAATTTGCATCCATTACGCTTGTTGGCTAGGTGAAATTCCTAGCTCTTTAAATACGTCTTCCGCCATGTGCATTGCTGCATTTGCTGCGGGCAAACCTGCATACAACGAACAGTGAAGAAATAATTCTTTAAGGTCGTCTTGAGTGACACCATTGTTAAAGCAGGCACGGATATGCATACGCAGTTCATCTTCACGACCCAGTGCCAACAACACCGCCATTGTCACCAGACTACGGGTATGGCGTGGCATTCCTGGGCGAGACCACACTTCGCCCCAAGCAAAACGACTAATGAAGTTCTGAAAATCGCTGTTAAATTCATTCAGGTTTTCAATCGAACGGTTGACATGCTTTTCACCTAAAACTTCCGTGCGAACTTGAATGCCTTGTTTATAGCGTTCATCATCATTCATAAGAAAACCCTCAGATTTAGGTTGCATCAGTATGTGCAACCAAAGATTTAACAAAAATTGAAATTGCTGCTGCCGTCGCTGGAATCAGTAACATGCTCAAAATCGCGGTAAATGACCAGTTTTGCCCCAAAAGCACTGCACCAATCCATGCACCGAATACAGCACCAAAACGTCCAATACCTGACATCCATGCCACACCTGTTGCACGGCATTGGGTTGGGTAAAAACGCGCGCTGAGTGCTGGCATAGAAGACTGTGCGCCATTGATGGCAACACCTGCACATAACACTAAGATCGCCAATAATGTTGGGCTACTCAGGCTCTGACCAACAGCGAAAGCGAAGATCCCTGCAACAAAATAGAAACCTGCAATAATACGGTTCGGGTTGAAACGATCCATTGCCCAGCCAATAAACAATGCGCTCAACACACCACCAAACTGGAACAAGCCACCAATAAATGCCGCACGTTCCATGGTTGCGCCTGTTTCACGCATCAAGGTTGGTAACCAGCTGGTAAGCAGGTAAATCATCACCAAACCCATGAAATACGTGAACCAAAGTAATAACGTGCCTTTCACGTAGCTTGGTGAAAAGAGCATTGCGAACACGTTCTGCTTTTTCTGTACTGTGCTTTTTTCTTCAGGCACATGAAATTTGGTCACGTTCTGAACTTGGGTCGGCGCAATACGGTTCAAAATTTTACGTACTTTTTCTGTGCTATTCCCACGGACAATCAAGAAGCGATACGACTCTGGCAAGAAGCCCACCACGAAAATCGTCAGAATTATTGGACTCCAGCCACCGAACAGAAATAAACTGTGCCAGCCAAATTTTGGAATCAACCAGCTACTTAAAAAGCCACCAATTGCCATACCCAAGTTGTAACCGCAAAACATACAGGTCACGAGTAAAGAACGAATACGGTTTGGGCAGTACTCAGAAAACAGTGTGGTGGCGTTTGGCATGGCTGCCCCCAAACCAATTCCTGTCAAGAAACGCAAAACCACCAAAGTATCAAGGTTGCTGGCGTAAGCACAGGCAATGGTAAAACCACCAAAAATCAACATCGATACAGACAGTACAACCTTACGACCAAAACGGTCAGCCGTTGGACCAGACACCAACGCACCAATGATCATGCCGCCCAGTGCAGCACTCATCACAGGGCCAAGCTGAGAACGATCTAATCCCCAGTCTTGTGCCAATGTAGGCGCAATAAAACCCATTGCAGCGGTATCAATACCGTCTAAAAAAACAATGAAAAAACAAATTGCTGCAATCATCCACTGATAAGCACTTAATGGAGAATCATTGATTAGTGCTTGTGCATCCATGCTGATATTTGAGCGTGTAGTATCCTGAGACGCCATATTTTGCCTCCTTAGGCGAAAATCCTTTTAAAAACAGCAGTATTTTTATGAAATCATTTCAATAAAGTGCTGCAACACCTGAGTAAATCCTTCAGGCTGCTCAATATTTGACAAATGCGATGCTGGCAAAATACTGAGCTGGCTTTGTTCAATTTGCTGCTGCATAAATTCAGCATCAGCAACGGTGGTGATCGGGTCAAACTTCCCCGCGATCAATAACGTGGGGATATGGATCTGCGCAATTTGCTCACGCAAATCCTCATGTGCCAAAGCACGGCAGGCATTGGCATAACCTTGAGCAGGTGTATTGGCCAAACTTTGAATGGTTTGTTGCGCCAACGCATCTTCTAGATAGTCAAACTCACTGCTAAACCAGCGGCTATGGGTCGAAGCCACCAAATCAGCTAAGCCTTTTTGTTCTACCGCATCAGCTCGAGTCAGCCATGCGTCTGCCGTACCAATTTTTGCTGCGGAGTTCGCCACTGTAATGCTGTTAAAACGCGCAGCATGGTGAATACCTAAATACAGCGCAGTCAATCCGCCCATTGAAATTCCACAAAAATGTGCTTTTTCAATGTTTAACGCATCTAAAATATCAACTACATCTTCAGCAAGGTTTTGAACTGTGGTATCCGCAATGACATCACTTTGACCATGTCCACGCGTGTCATAGGTAATGACTTTAAACTGCTGTTTGAGTGCAGCAACTTGAGGTTGCCACATCCCATGATCGGTTCCCAAAGAGTTGGAAAAGATAATGGCAGGTGCATTTTCAAGACCTTCCACAACAACCGATAAATGCTTGCCTTGACGATTGGTAATCGTGATCATCACTTTGCCACTCCTGTGCTTGCTTCCTGTAACACCGCATCAATTTGGGCTTGAATATTGCCTAAATACGATTCGGGTTTAAAAATTGCGGAAATTTCTGCTGTAGAAAAATTATTTTTAATGTCATCCAGCTCAGCGATCACGTCTTTTAAATGTTTTTGCTCAGCGGCTGCAGTTTTACATGCAGCTTCCACCACATGATGCGCATTTAAACGTCCCAGTTTTGGTGCCAATGTCATCATGACTGCTTCCGCCATAATCAAACCTTGCGTGCATTCCAAATTGCGCTGCATGTTTTCGGTGTTGACTTCCATCCCCTGTAGCACATCTAGCGTACGCCACAATGCACCCGCACAAAGCTGGAAAATTTCAGGCAATGCCAACCATTCGGCATGCCATGCACCTAAACTACGTTCATGCTCCTGAACCATGCTCTGATACAGACTTGCCATCAGTACTGGAACTCGGTTTGCAGCCGCCAAAATAGACGCTGCTGCAACAGGATTACGTTTGTGTGGCATGGTGGATGAACCACCACGACCTTTGGCCGTCGGCTCAAACACCTCTGCAATTTCGGTCTGCATCATCAATGACCAGTCACGCGCCATTTTGCCTGTTGTGCCGACAATCATGCCGAGTACACTGGCAATCTCAATGATACGGTCACGCTCACCATGCCAAGTGCAACTTGGCGCACTTAACCGGAGCTGTTGGGCAAATGCTTCGACAACTGCGGATCCCTGATCAAGCAGTGATGCCAATGAACCCACTGCACCGCCGAGCTGAACAGCCAGTACGCGGGCTTTCATTGCCTGAATCCGATCCAAATCACGTTTAAACGCACTTGCCCAACGAGCAAACTTGTGACCCAGCGTAATTGGCAAGGCTTGTTGTAGCCATGTCCGCCCAATCATGACTTGGTCACGATAAACCTGTGCTTGTGCTAAAGCCGTTTGATAGTTCTGTTGCACACTATGTTCGACCCATTGCAACGCATCGCGGCATTGCAAAATACAAGCTGTATCTAAAATATCCTGACTAGTCGCACCCCAATGCACATAGCGAGCTGCATCTTCATCATGCTGTTTCACAATCGCAGTCAATTGTTTTACAAATGGAATCGCAATATTGCCTGCAAGACCCGTTGCAGTTGCTAAGCCTGCAAAATCAATGCTTTCCAATGCCATCTTTTGTGCAATGGCTTCAATTGAATCTGCCGCAGATTGAGGAATGACCCCAATCTGTGCCTGAGCTTTTGCCAGTGCAACTTCAGCCTGAATCATGTAAGAAACCAAGGACTGATCACTAAAAATCTCAGTCACTTCTTCCTGATAAAATAAGCTGGCATATAACTGGCTCATACTTAAACTCGCTCAATAATCAAAGCAATGCCCTGACCGACACCAATACACATTGAACATAAGGCATATTTGCCACCTGTCTGTTCAAGTTGGTTTAAGGCTGTAGTGACTAAACGCGCACCTGAGGCACCGAGTGGATGACCGAGTGCAATCGCACCACCGTTTGGATTGACACGTGCATCGTCATCGGCCAGACCAAGGTCACGGGTACACGCGAGGGCTTGTGCTGCAAAGGCTTCGTTCAGTTCAATCACATCCATCTGCGCAAGGGTCAGGTTGGCCTGTTTCAGTAATTTCTTGATCGCAGGTGCTGGGGCAAAGCCCATGATGCGCGGCTCAACACCGACTGTAGTGGCTGCAACAATCTTGGCTCGGGCTTTCAGTTCGTATTTGGCAACGGCTTCATCTGATGCAATCAAGAGTGCTGCCGCACCATCGTTAATGCCTGATGCATTACCCGCAGTGACTGTACCTTCGGCTTTCACCACGGGTTTGAGTTTGGTCAAGACTTCAATGGTGGTGGCACGTGGATGTTCATCGGTATCGATAACAATCGGATCACCTTTGCGCTGTGGAATCGTCACAGGCACGATTTCATTGGCAAAGTAGCCTTTGGCTTGTGCAGCAGCCGTACGTTGCTGGCTGGTTAAGGCAAACTTGTCCTGATCTTCACGGCTAATGTGGAACTGTGCTGCGACGTTTTCCGCAGTTTGTGGCATGGTGTCCACACCATACATTTCTTTGAGTTTTGGATTGATGAAACGCCAGCCCATGGTAGTGTCTTCAATCTTTTGGGTACGACCGTAAGCCGTTTCTGCCTTGCCCATCACAAATGGGGCACGGCTCATGCTTTCTACACCACCTGCGATAATCAGGTCGGCTTCACCGGCTTTGATGGTACGGGCTGCCATGGCAATCGCATCGAGTGAAGAACCACATAAACGGTTAATGGTCGTCGCTGGGACTTGATACGGTAAACCTGCAAGCAGTGATGACATGCGTCCAACATTACGGTTGTCTTCACCCGCCTGATTGGCACAGCCATAGATCACATCATCGACCTGTTGCCAGTCCACGCTTGGGTTACGTTGCATCAGGGCTTTAATCGGTAAAGCCCCTAGATCATCTGCACGTACCGCAGCTAGACCACCGGCATAACGACCAAACGGGGTACGAATCGCATCGATAATATAAGCATTCTTCATTTGTGTTGTTCTCTTCATCCTGTCGTTTGAATCTCCCTAAATCCCCCTTTGATAAAGAGGGACTTCTTGTGTTTCCCACTTTAATCTCAGAGAGAAACTCCTCCCTTTTCAAAAGGGAGGTTGGGAGGGATTCAAATCATTAATTCGGTTGAGTCACGTCGATGAGTTTCGCACCCGTCATTGCCTGTAATTCGTCAAAGCTTAAGCCTTCGACTTTTTCAAGGACTTTCAAGCCTTCAGGTGTAACATCAATCACACACAGGTCGGTATAGATGCGGTCTACACATTTCAGACCTGTCGCTGGATAAGTCAGCTCTGCCACGATCTTCGGCTCACCCTGTTTAGTAACATGATCGGTGGTGATAAACACTTTCTTCGCACCGACAGCCAAGTCCATGGCCCCACCTACAGCAGGAATGGCATTGGGTGCACCGGTATGCCAGTTGGCAAGGTCGCCATTGGCTGCAATCTGGAAGGCACCAAGTACTGCGATATCGAGGTGACCACCACGCATCATGGCAAATGAATCCCCATGATGGAAAAAGGCACCGCCTTTGAGCATGGTCACGAATTCTTTACCTGCGTTGATCAGTTCAGGATCTTCTTCACCTTCTGCAGGAGGTGGGCCAAAAGCCAACAAGCCATTTTCAGAATGCAGGAATACGTCTTTGTCGGCTGGCAGGTAGCTGGCAATCTTGGTCGGTAAACCAATCCCGAGATTCACATAAGCCCCATCGGGAATATCCTGAGCGACACGTTCAGCGATTTGGTCACGGGTTAATTTGTTATAGCTCATCTGGGTCTCCTTATGCCGTTGCCAATGCTGAAGCGGGTTCTACCTGAACCACATGCTGCACAAAGATGCCTGGGGTAATGATATGTTCAGGATCGAGTACACCGAGTTCAACCACTTCAGACACCTGAGCAATGGTGACTTTCGCAGCCATCGCCATAATTGGGCCAAAGTTACGTGCAGATTTTCGGTAAACCAGATTGCCCCAACGGTCGCCCTGCTGTGCCTTGATCAAGGCAAAATCGGCATGGATCGGGTATTCCAAAACATAGTCTTTACCCTCGATATGACGGGTTTCTTTGCCTTCTGCCAATAGCGTGCCATAACCTGTCGGGGTGAACAAAGCACCCAAACCCATCCCCGCAGCCTGAATACGGCATGCAAGATTGCCCTGTGGTACTAACTCAAGTTCGATTTTACCTGCACGGTACAGTTCATCGAATACCCAAGAATCGGATTGACGTGGGAAAGAACAGATGACTTTTTTAACCGCGCCTGCTTTCAGCAGTTTCGCCAGACCGTAGTCACCATTACCTGCATTGTTACTGACGATGGTGAGGTCTTTGATGCCCAAATCCAGCAAGCCATCAATGAGTTCGGCAGGTTGTCCTGCGGTGCCAAAGCCACCAATCATGATGGTCGAGCCATCTTTAATTTGCGACAGAACCTCGCGAAATGAGGTCGCACTTTTATCTATCATTGGATAACTCCACTGTGCATCATAAAATGATTAATTGATTGGAACTAAAAATTAGGCAGGATCAAGTCCGTCACTTTCGACTTTGTTACCCAATCCCGAGTAATTTAATTAGATTTCCTTTGTCTGCTCATTTTTTATAATTTTCGCCTAAACATCTAGCAGTAAAACGCGTAATTGTTCGATAATCATTTATATTGTTCGACTATCGAACAATAGTTATTATTTTGAACATCCTAGAAAATAATGCTTGGTCAAGCACTTTGTATGGTGAATTAGATGGACAAAATAGAGCAAAATCCCAACAGAACGCTGCAAAATCCAGAAAATAAAAAAATAATTCGTCATGAAGATTTTATTGCAGGCATGGCCAAAGGATTGGCAATTTTGGAAAGTTTCGGGAATGATCGACATCGATTGAATATTTCTATGGCGGCAGAACGCACAGGCTTGACTCGCGCTGCCGCACGCCGTCATTTACTCACTTTAGAATACTTAGGGTATTTAGAATATGATGGTCATTATTTCTATTTAGCACCAAAAGTTTTAAAATTTTCAGGAACTTATCTAAGTGGTGCGCCTTTACCTAAAATTTCACAGCCTTTACTAAATCTACTCACCAACCAAACATCGCTTATTTTTTCAGTGATGGTACTCGACGGTTATGAAGCAATTACGGTGGCACGTAGTGCAGCCCATCAACAAACCGATCGAGTCAATCCTTATGGTTTACATTTAGGGAATCGCCTACCTGCTCATGCCACATCAGCAGGTAAAATTTTATTGGCTCACCTAGAACCCGAGCAACAACTCGAATGGCTTGAAAAATATCCCCTAAAACGCTTAACTAAATATACGCATGTTGAAAATGATGGCTTTTTACAACTTCTGAGAGAGATCAAATTACAAGATTGGTGCTATTCATCTGAAGAACATGAATTAGGAGTACATGCCTTAGCTGTACCTATTTATGATGGAAATTCTAAAGTGGTTGCAGCACTCAATATTGTATCTCCAACGATGCGTACCACCAGAGACTATTTGGTTCAACACATTCTGCCGTTACTACAAGAAACAGCTCGAGAACTTAGAAATGTGCTTTGAAGTACATTTCGGAGTTCTTGCATATAAGAATAATGAGCACTAGCACCCGACTCAACAGTCCCCAAAACAACTCACCCGCACTGCAAAAAAGCACTTTTTGCCTACTTATAGAAAGTTTATTTTTTATAATTTTACATTTTTATATTAATAATTTTACTTTTTCATAAATTTCACCATCCTTTTTT
>NZ_BKNN01000025.1 GCF_008993995.1 Acinetobacter brisouii | reverse complement strand
TTACTTCTCTTATACTATATTGAAATATATTCCAATTTTACTGATGAAGAAAAATAAAGAGGCTGTAAGCAATTATGAAAGAAGTCAGAAAAATTAAATCTTATTTTTCGACAATTGCAGTCACACCTTGACCACCTGCGGCACAAATTGAAATCAATGCACGTCCTGAACCTTTTTGGTGAATCAGTTTGGCTGCGGTTGCTAAAATGCGCCCGCCTGTTGCTGCAAAAGGGTGACCTGCGGCAAGGGATGAACCATTGACATTGAGTTTGCTACGATCAATTTTACCTAGTGGTTTAGCCAAACCAAGACGTTGTTGGCAGAACTCAGGGTCTTCCCATGCTTTTAAGGTACTGAGGACTTGTGAGGCAAAGGCTTCATGAATTTCGTAAAAGTCAAAATCCTGTAGCTTTAAATTGGCACGAGCGAGCATGCGTGGCACAGCGTAAGCAGGTGCCATGAGCAAACCTTCTTTTTTATGCACAAAATCAACCGCTGCTGTTTCAGAGAAACTTAAATAGGCCAAAACTTCATGTCCATTGGCTTTGGCCCATTCTTCCGAAGCAAGTAAGACACAAGATGCACCGTCAGTTAGAGGTGTTGAGTTCGCTGCGGTCATGGTGGCATTGTCACCTTTACCAAATACAGGGCGTAAAGTTGACAGTTTTTCAATAGAAGAATCTGGACGTAAGTTTTGATCACGGTTTAAGCCTAAAAATGGGGTGATCAAGTCATCAAAGAAACCCGCTTCATAGGCAGCAGCCAGTTTATGATGACTGGCAACGGCAAGCTCATCTTGTGCCTGACGAGAAATTCCCCATTCTAAAGCAGTTAAAGCGGCATGTTCACCCATCGATAAACCTGTGCGGGGTTCACCATTTTTAGGGGCTTCGATCAGCGATTTAAAGTTGATGCTGCTGAGTGCCTGAAGGCGGGCTTTTGCAGTTTTGGCAACATTGAGTTCAAGCAGTGCTTTGCGTAAGCCATCGCCAAGTGCAACGGGTGCATCGGAGGTGGTATCGACACCGCCAGCAATCCCGACTTCGATTTGCCCAAGTGCAATTTTATTGGCAACCGCAAAAGCTGCCTGTAAACCCGTGCCACAAGCCTGTTGTAAATCGTAAGCAGGCGTTTCAGGTGCAAGCTGACTATTTAGCAGACATTCACGTGTTAAATTAAAATCACGGCTATGCTTAAGAACAGCACCCGCAACCACTTCCCCCAGTCGTTGCCCTTGTAAGTGGAAGCGTTCAACCAGACCATTGAGCGCAGCAGTGAACATGTCAGTATTACTGGCTTTCAAATAAGGACCATTAGAACGGGCAAAAGGAATACGATTGCCACCCAAAATTGCAACACGACGAATAGTAGTCTGACTCATAGTGATGTTCCTGTGCAAAAAATGAAAAAAAGGTTGGATGGAAAAATAAAGTGAAATTAGAGATAATTTTATTTTACCATAGCATAGAATAGAACTCGGGCAATTGACCGAAATGACACAATAACAACGATTCAAGTCAACACATCTCATACGCAATTTCAGTATGATATTTTCAAAATTATCGACCCTCTAGATGTGTTTCATGCTGTATCTATATGATTCACCGAAGCGAAGAGAACATTATTATGACCGATCAATATCAACATTTCTCTACAACGCCGATTGGTAAATTTGTCATTAAACACCTCGGACTCCCTGCACCTGTCGATTTGGAACGTTACCGAACGGCAACCCCCGTGATTCAGGGAGCAGTTTTGTTGGGGACGACAGCTCAGGCGTACTTTACAACCGCAATTGCAGAAACCCTGCGACAGGTACATGCCAATACCTATGTGGTAGAGGATGCAGGGTTACTTAAGCAAGCCAAAAATGCAGATTTAGACGTGAGCGTTTTTAGCCCTGAAACTAAAAGTCCTCGTTTTAAAGCCATCGTTTTTGATGCATCAGGTATCCGTAGCACAGAACAGCTCAAAGAGATTTACAATTTTTTCCACCCGATTGCCCGACAAATTCAAACTTCAGGGCGGGTTGTTATTGTTGGGGTTGACCCTGATCGAGCTGAATCGGTTTCTCAAGCCATTGCTCAACGAGCTTTGGTCGGCTTTGTAAAGTCTTTGGGTAAAGAGTTGCGTAAAGGCATTACGGCGCAGTTGGTTTATGCAGCGCCAGATGCAGCGGATAATCTGGCATCGACTTTACGCTTTTTCTTGTCACCACGTTCTGCCTATGTGTCTGGGCAAGTGGTTGTGGTGCAAAAGGCGGATGTCATTGCAGTCGACTGGTCAAAACCGCTTGCAGGAAAAACCGCATTGGTCACAGGGGCGAGTCGTGGTATTGGTGAAGCGATTGCACATGTACTGGCGAGAGATGGCGCGCATGTGATTTGTCTCGATGTTGAACCACAGCAAGCCGATCTCGATCGAGTGGCGCAAAGTATTGGTGGTTCAACCTTGGCGCTCGACATTACCGCTGCCGATGCAGGTGAAAAAATTGCACAGGCTTGTCAGCAACACGGTGGTCTGGACATTTTGGTGCATAACGCAGGGGTCACAAGAGATAAAACCCTTGCCAATATGAAAGAACAGTTTTGGGATATGGTGATTAACATCAACTTATCTGCGGCTGAGCGGATTAATCGCTATTTGCTTGAACATGATGCTTTGAATGAGCAAGGACGTATTGTCTGTGTGTCTTCAATTAGCGGGATTGCAGGGAATTTAGGGCAAACTAACTATGCCACCTCAAAAGCTGGGGTCATTGGTTTAGTGAAATACACCGCACCACATTTGAAAAAAGGCATCACCATCAACGCAGTTGCTCCTGGATTTATTGAAACGCAAATGACGGCTGCAATTCCATTTGCGATCCGTGAAGCGGGTCGCCGTATGAACTCGATGAGTCAGGGGGGCTTGCCTGTTGATGTTGCAGAAACTATAGCATGGTTTGCCGCTCCTGCGTCTTCAGGGGTGAATGCCAATATTGTACGGGTATGCGGACAAAGCTTGCTTGGCGCTTAAAATCATGCGAAGTTTGGGGGAGAAATCATCCCCCATTTTTCTTTTTATAATCAAAACAGGTGCATCATGAGAACACGTCATTTTAGTCAATTTCCAAAACCCTATTTTGCTTATCCGAAAGTGATTCAGGGATTGATCCTAAAAAATAAGCGACTAGAACAACAGTTGCCTGAAGTTGAATATGTGGTCGATGCTTTTCATGTCGATGCCAAACATTTACGTGCTTACAACCAGATTTGTGGTTTTTCCAATAATGGTTATGTGCCTGCAATTTACTTTGCGGTGCTTTCACAAAGCTTACAAATGCAGATGATGACGCAAGAAGCTTTTCCATTTGCGATTTTAGGTTTGGTGCATATTCATAATCAGGTGACACAATACAAACCATTGGCAGCCAATTTTCAATATCGTTTAAGTTGTCGCTTTGGTGAAATGAAGCCGCATCATAAAGGGCAACAATTTGAGTTTATTACCGAAGTTTATGTCGGTAATGATGTAGTGATGCACGGTGTGAGTACTTATTTGGCACGTCAAAAAACCAATAATGCGCGTGTTGAAGAAAAACCAACAGAAAAAGCCAATTTAGAATGGATGCTGCATGATCGCTGGTCAATTCGTGAAAGTACAGGACGCCGTTATGCATTGATTTCAGGGGATGTCAACCCGATTCATTTACATACTTTGACTGCAAAAGCGTTTGGTTTTAAACAGGCGATTGCACATGGCATGTGGACAAAAGCCAAAGCACTAGCTGCCTTGAGCCTGCCTGAAAAATATCAAGCAGATGTCAGTTTTAAACTGCCTGTATTTTTACCTTCAGAGGTTGAGTTGATGACGCATCAGCAAAGTAAAACCATCAATCAGTTTTTAATTCGCAACGCTAAATCACATAAGCCGCATGTTGTGGGTGAAATTTTGAGTTTGTAAGTCATAGCATGGTAGAGGTGAAGGATTTTTATTCACATAAATAGCCTAAGTATTTCAAGAAAATGCAAATCTTGAGCATAAACATGTTGCTATTTAAGCGAATAAATAGCGTTGCATTCACTATTGCTCAAAAAAACAGTATGCTTAGCAGCGTGGAAAGGAGCATACATGTATCAAGTTCTTGCTAGAAAATACCGTCCTCGTAATTTCAATGAATTAGTTGGGCAAAACCATGTGGCTAGAGCACTGATGAGTGCTTTAGAGCGTGGACGTTTGCATCATGCTTATTTGTTTACAGGGACGCGTGGCGTAGGGAAAACCACCATTGCGCGGATTCTGGCAAAGTGCTTGAACTGTGAAACAGGGGTGACAGCAACCCCGTGTGAAACCTGTGCAACCTGTCGTGCGGTCAATGAAGGGCGTTTTATTGATCTGATTGAGATTGATGCGGCATCACGTACCAAAGTGGAAGACACGCGCGAGTTACTCGACAACGTTCCTTATGCACCGACGCAAGGGCGGTTTAAGGTTTACCTGATTGACGAAGTACACATGCTTTCTACGCATTCTTTCAATGCTTTGCTGAAAACATTGGAAGAACCGCCTGAACACGTTAAATTCTTATTTGCCACCACCGATCCACAAAAATTACCAATTACTGTCATTTCACGTTGTTTGCAATTTACCTTGCGTCCTTTGGATGCCAATGAAATTCATCATCACCTTGATGATATTTTAATAAAAGAACAGATACAGGCTGAGCCAGATGCGCTTTGGCAAATTGCTGAGGCAGCACAAGGGTCGCTACGTGATGCCTTGTCTTTAACTGATCAGGCGATTGCCTATGGTCAGGGTAAAGTCCAGCATCAAGATGTCAAAGATATGCTCGGTCTGATTGATCGTTCAATTATTTATGATTTGATTCTGGCGATTCATCAAAATCAACCTCAACAAGTCAGTCAGTTATTGCTGCAATTTCGTCAGCAAGCACTTGATGTGGCATTGGTGCTAGATCAGCTGATTTCGACCTTGCATGAACTGGCACTGATGCAATATTTGCCAGATTTAAGTTTGAAATACAGTCAGGAAATTAATCAGAAAATTAAAAAGCTGGCTCAGGTGGTGTCTGCACAAGATTTGCAATTGTATTATCAAATTGCGTGTAAAGGTCGTTCCGAGTTGACATGGGCGGTGACACAAGAGCAAGGTTTTGAAATGTGCATCTTGCGCTTGTTGG
Organism: Acinetobacter brisouii; assembly: GCF_008993995.1. Taxonomy (GTDB): domain Bacteria; phylum Pseudomonadota; class Gammaproteobacteria; order Pseudomonadales; family Moraxellaceae; genus Acinetobacter; species Acinetobacter brisouii_A. Next base: position 32,126 of record NZ_BKNN01000025.1, on the reverse strand, counting down.
CATTTCGTCCCTTACAAGTCAACGAAGTGACTCAAACGGTTGAATCTCCTTCATCTGTTGCTTTTGATGCATCTGCGATAAGCTTGCCTGAGCCTGAGCCTGAGCCTGAGCCTGAGCCTGAGCCTGAGCCTGAGCCACAGGTTGAGTCACCGAAAACCTTAGTCGAGTTTGATGCAGTCGATGAAAGCACACTGATTGAGGTTGATTTACCTTCAGCTCAACATCCAGTGATTGCTGCTAATATTTATACAGAAGATAATCTTTTCCCGTTTGCATTGCCTGATGAACTTGAGCAACAGACTACACAGCAGATTCAGCCATCTGAACCTGAAGCGGATACATTCTCGTTATTTGCTGAGCCTGTTGTTGAGTCAGTTTCTGAACCCGTGATTGAGCAATCTGTGACTGCTTCGAACAAAGATGAGTGTGTTGAATCAGATGCACAACTGTTACCACAAGATATTTTAAAATTGCCTGAGCAACAGCTTGAGGGCGAGTGGACAGTTGAAAAGTGGGAATACTGGTTTAGAAATAGTGCATTATCGCCTGCGGTTCAAGAACTGGCACAGTATGGTTTAATGCATGGACAAATTAATGGTGAAAGTATTTTTCATATTCCCCAGCAATATGAAAAATTGTTGACTCAACAGCAACACAACCTCGAACAAGCCTTGAAAGACCAGTGGCAAAATACGCGTTTTTCGGTGCAGTATGGTGATGTCACTCAAGTCACACCCTATATGATGCAGCATTTACGCCGTGAAAAAGCGCAACAACGTGCTACTGATCTGATTCATCAAGATCCGATTGTGCAGCAATTACTCAACACATTCGATGGTGATATTCAGCAGATTCAACTCAAACATGATTAAGTCAAGACTTTGCTGAACAAGCTACAAGATCGTTGTATTTCTTTACAAGAAATAGCGTTTGTTTAAGCAAAGTCTATAGAGCTGTATTTCATCTTTGAAATGAAAATAATATAATTGATATTTAAGCAATTATTGAGGTCGGACATGTCGTCGCAACAGCCTTACAAGGTTTTGTGTGTATGCTTAGGAAACATTTGCCGTTCTCCAACTGCTGAAGCGGTTCTGCGCCACTTCTGTCAGCAACAGCAACTCAATGTACATGTCGACTCTGCTGGAACAGCCGCATATCATATTGGTGAGGCGCCTGACTCGCGTAGCCAGCAATATGCCAAGCAGCGTGGCTATGATTTGTCTAATTTGCGCGCACGCCAGCTCTCTCCTCAAGATTTTCAGGATTTTGATCTGATTCTTGCCATGGATGAACAAAATCTTAAAAATATTCAGCGTATTGAACAGCAAGCCCAAGTGCAGTTTTCTACACAAAGCCTTCGGGCACAGGTTGCCATGATGACCGAGCATGCGAGCGAATTTCAAGGTCAAGCAATTGCCGATCCGTACTATGGCGATGCAGCAGGGTTTGAGCAGGTGCTCGATCAGTGTGAAATTGCCAGTCAGGCATGGGTTCTTGTCTTTAAGTCTTCACAAAAACAATAAGGTTCTGTTTCAGTGATTCAAGTTAAACAGCATTTTCAACTGCAAGCGTTGAATACATTAAATTTAAATTCAACAGCATCACATTATGTACAGATCGCCTCAACGGGCGAGCTTGAGGAAGCACTGGCTTATGCCAAAGCTGAGCAGTTGAATGTTCTGATCCTTTCTGGTGGAAGCAATATGTTACTTCCTCAACAGATTCGAGCATTGGTGATTCATATCCATCTTCAAGGTATTGATGTGCTTGATGAAAATGATCAGCATGTTTGGGTGAAAGTGGGAGCAGGGCAAAACTGGCACGAATTTGTTTTGTATAGCACAGCACATGATTGGTTTGGCTTACAAAATCTCGCCTTGATTCCGGGTTTAGTGGGAGCATCGCCTGTACAAAATATTGGTGCGTATGGGGTGGAAGCAGGTGAATTTATTGAGCAAGTACATGTCTATGACCGTAAGCTTGAACAGTTTACAAATTTAAGTGCCGCAGAATGTCATTTTGCTTATCGTCACAGTATTTTTAAAGAACAGCCAAACCGTTATGTCATTGTGGCAGTGACATTTAAGCTTTGCAAACATCCCAATTTAAAATTGGCTTATGGTGATTTACGTCAGGCTGTTGGTGAAGATCAGACCGCAGAAAATCTGCAAAAACAGGTGATTGCAATTCGTCAAAGTAAATTGCCTGACCCCAAAGAATTTCCAAATGCAGGCAGCTTCTTTCAAAATCCTGTAATTTCAATTGCTCAGTATCAGGCACTCTCACAACTTTATCCAAACCTGCCACATTACCCACAGCCCAACGGTGAGGTGAAAATTGCGGCAGGCTGGTTGATTGATCAGGCGGGCTGGAAAGGAAAGCGTTTGGGCGCAGTAGGTATGTTTGCGCGGCAAGCATTGGTTTTGGTGAACTATGAAGCGGCAAGTTTGGATGATGTGCAATTGACTTATCGCGCAGTACAAGCCGCAGTTCAACAAAAATTTGGTGTTACACTGACGCCTGAACCTGTATTGTTTAATGAATTGGGTCTGATTCAACCGCATGTGAGTGTGTAACAATGACCAATAAACAACATTGGATGGTCAGTTTTGTTCGAGTGGCAGCCGTGCTATTTGGACTGATGGCATGTCTTACCGTGTTGGTTTATACGCCATTTTATTCAAAGTTTATTTTATTTCTACTGAACCGTTTTGTACCTGTTGAAGTCAATACGGTTGCAGCTCGTAGTCAGCAAATGGCAGCCTTGAGTGAGCATGATGACTTGGAACCAGGTTCGGACTTGTGGGTTGCACGTCAGGCATACTTAAAAGTCATGCAAGATGCGGCACGTCGTCAAGATGCTGCCAGTTTAAACTTGATTCAGGCGCGTTATGACCTTTTAGAGTCTGAAATTAAGCGTAATCAAGAACATGAAAATAGCTTACAGCCTGATCAGCAAATTGAAAAAGTACTTAGACATAGAAAACATGAGCTGCGTGAAGAATTACAAGCCGATGATACGCGTCTAGCCAGTGAAATTGCTAACTTGGATATGCCTGATAATTTGCAATTGATGGATAAATATATTCATTTTTTAAAAACTTATCCTGTAGACACCAGTGCCAGCGAAGTCGTCAATCAGCAGATGTATAGTGAGCTACAGCAAGTGAGTTCATCACCACAAACGAGTGCTGACAGTGCTGACATTAAACGTAATGATGCTTCTCAGCCTTCTGCAATTGTCGTGTTAGGGGGTGGTTTAACTTTAGATAAAAATCGCAAAGATATTGTGGTGAATAATTACACGAAGTTGCGTTTAGAAACGACATTAGCACTCGAAAAACGTAATCACTTGCCGATTGTTTTGAGTGGTGTTGAAGCCCCGTATATGCAGACTTGGTTAAAAGCACATGGGCTTTCTGCAAAATTATTAGAAAATCGTAGTATGAATACCTGTGAAAACAGCCGTTTCAGTTCATTATTATTACAAAAAAAAGGCGGAGCACCCAAAGTGATGCTAATTACCGATCAATATCATATGCCACGTACTCGGCGTTTATTTGCGATGAATGGAATCACCACAATTCCAGTCAATGCACCGATGCCAACCCGACTCACCAGTTGGAAACCATCGGTTCAGAACTATGATCATAGTCGCCGTGCCAATTATGAATTATTGGCAAGCATTCGCGATGTCGTTTTTGGCGTGAGTGATTGTCGAGAGGTGCCTTAATATGACTGATATTCCATTTTTAACGCCATCCATTTTAAAACAGTTGGATTTGCCTGTACCGAGTCGAGAAGTCACCGCAAATTTATTGCCTGCACTGAATTTAAATCGTGCCTATCAACCATCACCTGATTTATTGGCTTATCAGAAGCTATATGGTTTAGATCGTTTGCAATGTCAATATTGGCAAGGCTATATCGACATGCCTTTGTTTAAGTTACACACCCAAGTCTTTGAACCAAAAGATGTGCCTGTACAGGGAACGGTATTTTTACTGCATGGCTATTTAGAACATAGCGGAATCTACCAACCCATTATTCGCGAAATTCTAGCACAAGGGTTTAGTGTGTTGGTCTTTGACTTGCCAGGGCATGGTTTAAGTAGTGGTTCGCCTGCCAGTATTCAGGATTTTAACCATTATCAAGATGTCCTTCGTGCTGTTTACCACTATGTGAAAAATGCCGATCAGTTACCGAAACCATGGCTTGGCATTGGACAAAGTACAGGAGGTGCGATTTTTATGCATCATTTACTGGCTTATGCTGAACAGCGGAAAAATCCTTTTGTTGATCGGGTTCTGCTTCTATCACCTTTGGTTCGACCTGCCAAAACTGCATGGTGGCATAACCCTGTTGGACTCGGCATTATTCGCCGTGTCCGTCGTCAGGTTCCACGCCATTTCCGTCGCAATAACCACAACCCAGAGTTTTTACGTTTTATTCGTTTAACAGATCCATTGCAACCACGAATGATGGGCATGGACTGGATTTTGGCGATGTCAAAATGGATGCAGGAAATGGAAGAACGTCCAGCCTGTCGTGTTCCAGTCTGGCTTGCACAAGGTGCACTCGATCAAACAGTAGATTGGAAATATAATATTGAATTTATTCGTAAAAAATTCCGTTTACAGACCTTATTGATGCTTGAAGAAGGTTCACATCAATTGATTAATGAGCGGGAAGATATTCGTGCTGCACTGACAGGTCTGATTCCTGCATTTTTACATGCTAGTCATAGTCAGCTCTACTTTGAATAGAGGACAATAGCGCAGTTTATCTTTGCTCAAGGGTTTTGCATGAAGCAAAAAACGCTGCGCTATACCTTAGCCATTTTGGGCTTAAGTGTCTTTACAAGTTTCCCGACTTTTGCTGCGCCAACCTATGGCGAACATTTAGAAGGATTTGAGTATCCTTATCCGCTACAATTTTTCCAATTTGACTCACAGCAACAAAACTTAAAAATGGGTTATATGGATGTGCATCCAAAACATCCAAATGGTCGTACTGTGGTTTTGTTGCATGGGAAAAATTTCTGCGCTGCGACATGGCAAAACAGCATACAGGTTTTAACCCAACAGGGTTATCGGGTCGTTGCGCCTGATCAAATTGGATTCTGCACATCAACAAAACCTGACTATTATCAGTACAGCTTCCAACAGCTTGCTGAAAATACCCATGCTTTATTACAACATTTGAATATTTCCAATGCAGTAATGATGGGGCATTCGACAGGAGGTATGCTTGCTGTTCGATATGCGCTGATGTATCCGAAAGAAACGCAGCAATTGCTGCTGGTCAATCCGATTGGTTTGGAAGACTGGAAAGCCAAAGGTGTACCGTATCGCACGGTGGATCAATGGTATCAGCGAGAGTTAAAGCTGAATGCACAAAGTATTCGTGCATATGAACAAAAAACTTACTATATGGGGCATTGGAAGCCTGATTATGACCGCTGGGTGGATATGCTGGCAGGTTTAAATGCAGGTTCAGGACATAAAAAAGTGGCTTGGAATTCAGCCTTGATCTACGACATGATTTTTACTCAGCCTGTGTATTATGAACTTCCAAACATTCAGGTGCCGACGGTTTTATTTATAGGCACGAGTGACACGACTGCTATTGGGAGTGATATCGCATCACCTGAAGTCAAACAGCAAATCGGTCATTACAATGTGCTCGGTCAACAGGCAGCTCAGCGTATTCCACATGCCAAGTTGGTTGAATTTGCCAATATGGGTCATGCACCGCAAATGCAAGACCCAGTGAAATTTAACCGTACGTTATTGGCTGAATTGAAAATGGTTCAATAAAATAAATTGATGCTGAATCTAAAAAGATTCAGCACTTGCTATATTCCACATTCGATAATAAAAGTTTTCTTCATCTTTAATGTCGCAGTTCAGCAGTTCACCGCCTTTAAAGAAAAAGTGTAGTTGAGCATAGTTTTTGATTTCACGGTCATTGAGGCGCTGTGCCAAATGATGCGCTTTCACTTCAGATGGATGTTCTAGCCCTGCTGCGGCAATCAATTCTGACAGCGCATGTAAGGTGTTTTTATGAAAATTAAAAACACGTTCAGCTTTGGTTGGCACATGTAATGCTTTTTGGCGTTCTTTGTCTTGAGTTGCTACACCAACAGGGCACTGGTTTGTGTGACAACTTTGCGCTTGAATACAACCGATCGCAAACATAAAGCCGCGTGCAGAATTGACCCAGTCAGCGCCCAATGCAAAAGTGCTGGCAATATCAAATGCACTGATGACTTTGCCGCTTGCCCCGATTTTAATGTGCTGACGTAAGTTGGTGCCAACGAGCGTGTTATGGACAAAACGTAAGCCTTCACGCAGTGGTGTACCCATGTAATCACTCAGTTCAATGGGTGCTGCACCTGTACCGCCCTCAGAACCATCCACAACGATAAAGTCAGGATAGATTTGAGTTTTTAACATGGCTTTGACAATGCTCATAAATTGCCAAGGTTGTCCGATACAGAGTTTAAATCCAACAGGTTTACCACCAGAAAGCTCACGCAGTTGTTGTAAAAATTGCAGCATTTCAATCGGGTTACTAAAAGCTGAATGTCGGGCAGGGGAAATACAATCCTGATCGCGTGAAACCCCACGAATTTGGGCAATTTCGGCTGAAATTTTATTTTTAGGCAAAATACCGCCATGTCCAGGTTTAGCACCTTGTGACAGTTTAAGCTCAATCATTTTGATTTGTGGGCGCTTAGCTTGTTCGGCAAATTTCACAGGGTCAAAATGCCCATCGAGGGTACGGCAGCCGAAGTAGCCACTGGCAATCTGCCAAACCACATCACCACCATTCTCTAAATGATAGGGACTTAAGCTACCTTCACCCGTGTCATGATAAAAGCCGCCCATTTTTGCACCTAAGTTGAGGGCACGAATTGCGTTAGCACTTAAACTCCCAAAACTCATGGCTGAAATATTCATAATTGAGGCACTGTAAGGCTGCTGGCACTGAGCATTGCCAATTTGAATGCGAAAAGTGCTTGGGTCAGCAGGTTTACACGGCAGCATCGAATGTGTGATAAAACGGTAATCTTCCTGATAAACGTTGATGATTGAACCAAATGGTTTGTCTGCATTTTGATTTTTAGCCCGCTGATAGACTAAGGAACGCTGCATACGAGAAAAAGGTAATGCATCTTGATCAGCTTCAATAAAATATTGGCGAATCTCAGGACGAAAGTCTTCAAATAGAAAACGAAAATGTCCCATAATCGGGTAGTTTTTTAAAATGGAATGTCGGTTTTGTAGGACGTCATAGACACCAAGCAAACTCAGTAAAAAACTCATCAACCAAAGACTATGAATGACAGGGGTACTTAAGAAGTATTCAGGATATTGAGGATTGTCAAATAGTTCAAAGTAGCTGAGAGTAATAAAAATCAATAAGCAAAGAAACCAAACAGAATGACGCGATAAAAATGTGTTGAGTAAACGATGTCGTATAGTTTGAGCAGGGCTAGCCATTTTTTATTTTCAAATCAGTAAATAAGATCAAGTAACTTGCCAATAACCTGCCAAAGGTACAAGTTTTAAATTGTTATGAATGAGAAACTTTCTGAATTATTTAAATTAAAATTTTATATATTGTATTTTGCTATTTTTATTTATGTTAAGATTTGTAATTAAAAATAATATGATAAATTCATCGACTTATGCGTAATTTCTTTCTTGTCATCGCTGTTATTTTTGCAGGATTTTATGCGATGAATCGTTTTTCATCATCCGATTCATCCGCAGTTGTTCAAAATAATCCGATTGCTGAACGTGAACAAAAACTGAATCAGTTGGTGTTGTTGCAGCCTTTTAAACAACACCATGCCAAGCCTTATGAAGAAGCCGTGCAAGCCGCCAATACTGCTTTGCCAAATGATGATGTTGGAGCTGTAGTTTCTGGTTCATTTTGGTGGTCATTACGCCGTGTGGTCGAGCAGCAAGCCGATGATCAGGGACAATATTTATGGGCACAAGCTTATCTACAACAACTCTATGATGCTCGATGGGCAGATCGCTGTTTTGCGATAGCATTTCCACTTTATAGCAAGCTTCCACCCGCACAAATACGTGAATTTTTGGCTGATTCGACCCAAAAACAAACCGCTGATGCACTGAGTTATATTTTGACCCATTCGGGCTCACGTTCAGTGGTGGAACGTATGCAAATACCAACGGCATGGCAAGGCGTTACTGAACGTCTGCGTCAAGAGTATGGCGCAGATGCTGACATGATCAATCAAGGTGAGGTTGCATCTGACAAGCGTAAACAATGTGATGTGGTGATTCGGACTTTTGAATATAGCCTGTCTTTGCCTGAACAAGAGCGTGGTCCCGTGTTGCGTTGGCTGTTAGATCGTCATATTAGTGCGGTTGTGTTTTAATTTAAGAAGAAGATGAAATGATCAATTTAAATTTTCAGAAAAATTCAATGTATTGGCTCGTTGCTTTGTTGGTGAGTGTGATGCTTGGGGGATGCAGTCGAGCTGATCATGAGCCGAAAACAGGCGAATATGGTCAGACTTTGGTGAATTCGATTCAGTTAAGCTCTGAACAGATTGATGCAATTAATAAAAGCCCAATGCCTCAGATCAAAGATGTGTTTAGTCGTCCGAATATTGCGATTGATTTTCCAACCCGTCAGGAAAATCCTTACCGTTTTGTGATCGTGGTGAAAGGACATGCTTTACAAGATGGCAAAGTCAATATGCGTTGGTTTGGAGGGATTCGAATGACTGACGGTAATCAATATTCACCACAAGTATTTAGTGATGAGGATGATCATGGTTATAAAATCAACGCACCTGTTTTGTTAGTTATTGCTTCAGACCCTTTTTCGATTGGTCAGGATAAAATGGGGTTGTCTTATACCGCATTGGCGGAATTGTCAGAACGTGAAAATTTAGCCGTAGATTCGATACAACTTCAAGTATGGCAAGGCAAAGGCTCACAATATTCATGGGTGCATTATGCAGGATTCTTTGTGATTTTAATGCTGGTATTGACACCAATTTATCGTTTACTCAATCGTTAACCTGATAGGGTGTGACCTACACTTTATATGTAAATCACACCTTCGGCTTATTCAGCGTCTTCGTCAGGCGGTAATAGCATTAAGATGGATTCGTTCAACAAGTGTGCTAAATCTTCCAGAATTTCCTCTTGAGCAAATTGCTCATTTAACTCAAAACGCTGACCATCGGCAATGGCTGCTAAAGTTTCAGAAAACTCAGCTGAAATGCACAGCGCTTCGCCGTTACCCCAGAACAGGGTTTCATTATCCTGTTGTTTATAAAGTAAGCGTGATGCAGGTTCAAGTTGTAGTAAATAACCTTGATCTAGCACCGCTTCTAAATCAGCGACTTCAATTTCATTAGGCTCTGGCACGTTGTCAGGATATTTAGGTTCACTCATCAGCGACATAATTGCAGCATCAAGCAAAGGTGAGTCCTGCAATTGGGCCAAAACTTGCTGTTTGAGATAGCTGAGTTCTTCGGCATCAATCTGACCGACACGGTGAGGCAGTGTGCGTGCAATATCTGCCAATGGATTTTTCAGTAAAGCATTGTCAGCAAACTGATCACTCACACGATCCATCATGTTGGCGACATTTGGCATACGGAAACCAAAAGAGAAGGTTAAGCAGTCATCTTCTGCAACGCCGTAGTGTGATAAACCCGGTGGTACATACAATAAGTCGCCTGGTGCAAGGACTTCATCAAAATTGATGTCCATGTCTGGCAACAATTTTAGGGGTTGATTGGGTACAAATGCGGTGTCTGCATCACACATTTGCCCAAGTTGCCAACGGCGATGACCATAGCCCTGAACCAAGAATACATCATAAAAGTCAAAGTGTTTGCCGACTGAACCGCCTTTTGGAGCATAAGACACCATAATGTCATCGCGGCGCCACTGTGGAATAAAGCTAAAGCGTTGCCAAAGTTCTGCCAAATCCATTGAATAATGGTCAACTGCCTGAACCAGAAGCGTCCACAATTTTGGCATTTTCTGGAAATCACTTTTAGCTAAAGGGGATGATTTCACTGACCATTGATTTGGGTCACGGTCTTTCTGTTTGATCAAACGTGCGCTGACATTGTCTTCAAGCGCCAGTTCCATCACATCATTCGGTTCTAAAATGTTGGCAATTTCAGGCAATGCACCACGAACTAAAAGTGGTTTTTTCTGCCAGTATTCATTGAGAAACTGTTCTGCGGTGATACCGCCTAAAATGGTTAAAGGTTGAGACATGCGAGTACCTTTAAAAGATTAAGGAATTTGAATGTGTAGTTGGCGCAGTAGTGTACACAGTTGAATCATCGGTAGCCCCATCAATGTGGTTTGATCTTGTCCAGTCATGCTGGAAAATAGGCTAATTCCTAGACTTTCACATTTAAAACTGCCTGCGCAGTGGAGTGGTTGATCTTTTTCAATATAACGCTGAATTTCGTCAAGCCTGAGTTCACGGAATTTAACTTGGTAGCGTTCAACCAAGGTTTGCTCAAAACCTGAAGCCAGATGTTGCACACTTAAACCTGTGCTGAAATACACCGTTTTGCCTGAGTTGCGTTGTAATTGCTGAATAGCATTTTCAACAGTCAATGGTTTACCGATAAAGTCTTGTGGTGCAGTTTCACGCCATGCCACCTGATCTGAGCCAATCACAATGGTATCGGGATATTGTTCGGCAATCACGCAGGCTTTTTCAAAAGCCAAGCGTTTTGCCAAATCATCCGCATGGATTTCGTTTTGGGTTGACTCGTCAATATCTGGCGAAATTGCGAGATAGTCTAAGCCTAAACGATCCATCAAGGCTTTTCGGGTTTGGCTACTCGATGCCAAAATAATCTGCGGTTGTTTCATTAGACGGCAAAGTCCATCAATACATCAAGCGGCACATAGCTCAGCACTGACTGGTGACAAGCATGCAGTTTGAGTTTGGGTGCATGACCTGCTTCATAAGCTTCCACCCAACGGCTGACACAGATACACCAAAAGTCGCCTGGTTTGAGTCCGGGAAAACCAATTTCAGGTAGAGGGGTAATCAGGTCATTGCCAATTTTTTGCGAAAAATTTAGAAAATCAGCGGTCATGCGGGCGCAAACGGTATGTTGTCCCAAGTCGGTGGTTGCCGTATGGCAAAAACCATTACGAAAGTAGCCTGTAATCGGATCAAAACAACAGCTTGCCAGCGCCTCACCAAACACATTGAGTCGGTTAATTTTTGGATCTGGATGAATAGACATACACAATAATATTTTTTAAAGATGCTTTATCATAATCAAAACCACATTTTTCTACAGCTTTTCTACTAAAGAAGCTAATTTTTTTTTGCATAATCATTTAAAATGGCGCGATTTTAAATTTCAGCAAACCAGAAAGAGAGCATTCCATGAATTTTCAGCGCATGACAGACCTTGATTTAACAGGGAAACGCGTCCTTATTCGTGAAGATTTGAACGTGCCTGTTAAAAATGGTGTGATTACCAGTGATGCACGTTTGCGTGCTGCACTTCCAACAATTAAAGCAGCTCTTGAGAAAGGCGCTGCGGTTATGGTGTTTTCACACCTTGGTCGACCAGTGGAAGGCGAGCCAAAACCAGAACAATCTTTAGCACCTGTTGCTGCTTATTTAACTGAAGCATTGGGGCAAAATGTACAACTGATCACTGACTATTTAGAAGGTGTTGAAGTTCAAGCAGGTCAGGTGGTGTTGCTTGAAAATGTGCGTTTTAATCATGGTGAAAAGAAAAACAACACTGAACTTGCACAAAAATATGCAGCACTGTGTGATGTATTTGTGATGGATGCCTTTGGTACAGCACACCGTGCAGAAGCATCAACTGAAGGTGTAGCACGTTTTGCCCCAGTTGCAGCAGCAGGTCCTTTGCTTGCAGCCGAACTTGATGCTTTAGGTCGTGCCTTACAAACGCCAGCTAAACCAATGGTGGCGATTGTTGCAGGTTCTAAGGTTTCAACTAAGCTTGATGTTTTAACTTCACTTTCAACAATCTGTGACCAGATTATTGTGGGTGGTGGGATTGCCAATACATTCTTAGCAGCAGCAGGCTTTAATGTTGGTAAATCACTGTATGAAGCTGACCTAATCGACACGGCTAAAGCAATTGCTGCGAAAGTTTCTGTACCTTTACCAACCGATGTTGTCGTGGCGGATGCAACACAAATCAACTTTGAAGATTTCTTGGGTTCTTTAGCCAACACGCCTGCAATTGTGAAAAAAGTTGAAGATGTTGCTGAAAATGACATGATTTTAGACGTTGGCCCTGAAACTGCAGCGACTTTTGCAACATTACTGAAACAATCCAAGACTATCCTATGGAACGGACCTGTTGGGGTGTTTGAAGTCGATCAATTTGGCGAAGGCACAAAAGCATTGTCATTGGCGATTGCAGAAAGTGAAGGCTTCTCGATTGCAGGTGGTGGTGATACTTTGGCTGCGATTGACAAGTATGACGTTGCATCTCAAATCAGCTATATTTCAACGGGTGGTGGTGCGTTTTTAGAATTTGTAGAAGGTAAAACTTTGCCTGCTGTGGCTGTTTTACTTGAGCGCGCCTAAGCCCATCTAGGAGCGTTTCATGAAAAAACAACTGATCATTGCATTGGCATGCCTTGCACCACTTGCATTCACTGCATGTTCAAAAAAGTCAGAAGAAGCTAAAACTGAGCAAGCATCTGGTTCAGCACCTGCTGCTGCATCGGCAGATGACAAACCGACATCTCCAGAGCAACAAGCTCAAATTAATGCTTTGGATAAACCTGTACTTGATGAAAAGAATACAGACGTTCAAGATGCTGATGCACCTGCTTCTGAAGCAAAAGCTCAATGATTTGTTGATTTTTTAATAAAAGTCCCTGCCTATGCAGGGATTTTTTTTTAAATGATGTTTTTTGATGCTGAATTGCAATTCAGCAACATGTAGAATAAAGCCCACTACCTGGGAGGATACTATGGCTCTTATTTCGTTGCGCCAGCTCTTGGATCACGCTGCAGAACACAACTACGGCGTACCAGCATTTAACGTAAACAATCTAGAACAAATGCGTGCAATCATGTTAGCTGCAGATGCAACTAACTCACCTGTTATTGTTCAAGCATCTGCGGGTGCTCGTAAATATGCAGGCGCACCATTCTTGCGTCACCTGATTTTGGCAGCAGTTGAAGAATGGCCACATATTCCAGTGGTAATGCACCAAGACCACGGAACGAGCCCTGACGTATGTCAACGTTCAATCCAGTTGGGCTTTAGCTCAGTGATGATGGATGGTTCTTTGGGAACTGACGGTAAAACACCAACAAGCTATGACTACAACGTTGACGTAACCCGTCGTGTTGTTGCAATGGCACATGCGTGTGGCGTTTCTGTTGAAGGTGAAATCGGTTGTTTAGGTAGCCTTGAAACAGGTATGGCAGGCGAAGAAGATGGCGTAGGCGCAGAAGGCGTACTTGACCACTCTCAATTGTTAACTTCAGTTGAAGAAGCAACTCAATTCGTTGCAGATACCAATGTTGATGCCTTGGCAATTGCTGTAGGTACTTCACACGGTGCATACAAATTTACCCGTCCACCTACAGGCGACATCTTGGCAATTGACCGCATTAAAGAAATTCATGCGGCATTACCAAACACTCACCTTGTGATGCACGGTTCAAGCTCTGTTCCACAAGAATGGTTGAAAGTGATCAACGAATTTGGTGGTAACATTGGCGAGACTTATGGTGTGCCAGTTGAGCAATTGGTTGAAGCAATCAAACACGGTGTTCGTAAAATCAACATCGACACTGACTTACGTTTGGCTTCTACTGGCGCGATTCGTCGTATGATGGCAGAACAACCAAGTGAATTCGATCCACGTAAATTCTTTGCAAAAACGATTGATGCAATGAAACAAATCTGTGTTGACCGTTATGAAGCATTTGGTACTGCGGGCAATGCTGACAAGATTCGCCCAATTTCTTTAGAGAAAATGGTTGAACGCTATTAATTGAGTCTTTGACCCAATTCAATTTATCTGACAGCAATATTAGATAGATCAGTTAAGGAGCTCGTGATAGCTCCTTAATTTTTGGGTTGTATTGCCATAATTCAAAGTCAGTTCATTTCAACCACTTTTAATGGATTAAAAGACTGTGAGGTTGGCATTATTTCAATACGGTTGATGTTGATATGCACAGGCTGAGCTGCGACCCATGCCACTGTATTGGCAATATCTTCAGGCAAGATCGGATTTTTGTGGTCGTATAAATCTTTGACTTTTTCGGCATCTCCTTTAAAACGCACCAGAGAAAACTCCGTACCACCACATAGCCCAGGTTCAATATTACAAACGCGTACACCTGTACCCGAGAGATCTGCCCGAAGGTTTAAACTGAATTGTTTCACAAAGGCTTTAGTTGCACCGTAGACATTGCCCCCTGGATAAGGGTATGAACCTGCAATAGAACCGATATTAATAATCAAGCCTGATTTTTTATCCACCATATACGGCAAAACCAAATGCGTGATGCTGATCAGTCTTTTGATGTTGGTATCAACCATACTGTACCAATCTTCTAGGTCTGCTTTATCTGCGGATTCTAAGCCGAGCGCCAAGCCTGCATTATTGACCAGTAAATCAATATGACTGATTTGAAATGCTTGTGGCACAGCAGCCAAAGCTTCTTTTAATTTTTCAGTGGAGTCCGTCAAGTCGAAAGCCAACGGATAAAAGGATTGTCCCAGTTCTGCATGGAGCTGATTTAGATTGTCTATACGCCGTGCAACTCCAATCACGTTATAACCTGACTCAACCAACTTTTTCGCAATGTGATATCCAAAGCCTGATGAAGCACCCGTGATTAACGCTAACATATTTATATTCTCTATGGAGTTGAGTCCGTTGACTTGATAGATCAAGCAAGCTGTACTTTGCAGTTCAAGATAGAGAATTTAAAAGTTGTAAAACAGATACAGTTTTGATTAAAAATAAGATACAGTTTTTGGGCAAATCAGTAATTTTTAAAATGGACTGTAATATGGAATGGAATCCATAAAATTTAATTCATATTGTTTTTAAATCAATATTTTAAAATAATTTTATGTATTTCATAATCGTCATATTCTTTGGTAGAAAGATCAGTTACTTTGATTTTTCTTGGCATATAAATTGCTTTTTCGTACATCAGGGAAGATGGGTAAGTGTGTAAATTCTTGCATTATCTTCAATAAATTGATTGATCAGGGGAACTTTGATGAAAAGCTGGAAGAACAAACTATTAGTATCAACTACATTGTTGTTGACCGCATTCGGTACAAATGTTCAAGCAAAAGACTGGAAAGTTATTCGTTTTGGTACAGAGTCTTCTTATGTGCCATTCGAATACAAAGCACCAGGTAACAAATTGGTAGGCTTCGATGTCGATTTGGGGAATGCCATTTGTGCTAAATTGAAAGCAAAATGTGTATGGGTTGAAAACTCTTTTGATGGCATGATTCCAGCATTAAAAGCGAAAAAATTTGATGGTATTCTTTCATCAATGACCGTGACTGCTGATCGTTCTAAGCAAATCGCGTTTAGTAATAAAATCTATAACACGCCAACGCGTATGATTGCGAAAAAAGGCTCACCATTACTACCAACAGCGGCGTCTTTAAGAGGTAAACGCGTTGGTGTTCAACAAGGTACGATGCAAGAAAGCTATGCAAAAGCCTACTGGGCAACGCAAGGTGTGAATGTTGTACCTTATCCAAACCAAGAAATTTTGTATCAAGATATGATGTCGGGTCGTTTAGATGCCTCTTTGCAAGATGCATTGATGGTTGATGCGGGCTTCTTGAAATCACCAAAAGGCAAAAACTTTGGCTTTGCAGGTGGCAATGTGGTGGATGCCAAAACTTTAGGTGTAGGTGCGGCAATTGGTTTACGTAAGGAAGATGTAGACCTGAAAAATGACATTAACAAAGCTTTAGCACAAATTATTGCTGATGGAACATATAAAAAATTAGAGAAAAAATATTTCCCTTTCAGTATTTATTAATTCACAGAAGAGTGTCGGTCTAGTACCGACACTTTTTCTATGAGCTTTACTCTCATCACTATCAGATCGATTGTTTTTACTTGGAGAAGATGAGTATGTTTTTGTCTGGTTATGGTTCTGTGCTATGGGATGGCACTTGGATGACCATAAAACTTGCACTGTTATCGCTCTTACTCTCGGTGATTATTGGCTTAATTGGCGCAGTTTGTAAGCTATCTCGCATTAAAATGGTGCGATATGTGGCAACAGTGTATACCACCCTGATTCGTAGTGTTCCAGATTTGGTCATTATGCTGCTTCTATTCTATAGCCTTCAGCTTGGACTCAATTCAATTACTGACTCTTTGCAAATGGACCAAATCGATATTGATCCATTCGCGGCTGGTGTCATTACATTGGCATTTATTTATGGGGCGTATTTTACCGAAACTTTTCGTGGGGCATTTCAGTCTGTACCCAAAGGGCAAATTGAAGCTGCTTATGCTTATGGCATGACGCCATTTCAAGTGTTTCGACGAGTGTTATTTCCGCAAATGATGCGTTTTGCATTGCCTGGAATTGGCAATAACTGGCAGGTTCTGATTAAAGCGACGGCTTTGGTTTCGTTGATTGGGCTGACAGACATTATCAAAATTACCCAAGATGCAGGTCGTAGCACCATGCAAGTGTTTTATTTTAGTGTCCTTGCTGCAGCAATTTATCTTGCGATTACCACGGTTTCCAATCTCGTTTTGATGTGGCTTGAGCGCCGTTACTCTGCTGGCGTCAAAAAGGGGCAATTATGATTGAAATTATTCAACAATATTGGCAGCAATACCTGTGGACAGATGGCTTTCAAATGACAGGCGTTGCCATGACATCATGGCTGTTGGTACTGTCGATTGCGATTGGTTTTGTGTTGTCTATTCCTCTGTCGATTGCACGAGTGTCGAGTAATCCATTGATTCGTGGTCCAGTATGGCTATTTACCTATGTATTTCGTGGCACGCCATTGTATGTACAGTTACTGATTATTTATTCGGGGATTTATAGCTTTGATTTTGTGCATGATCATCAAGCTTTAAATGATTTTTTCCAAAGTGGTTTGAAATGTACTATTTTGGCATTTGCACTGAACACAGGTGCATATACCACTGAAATTTTTGCAGGGGCAATCCGTTCTATTCCTTACGGTGAGATTGAGGCTGCTCAAGCTTTTGGCATGTCGCCGTGGAAACGCTATACCCGCATTATTATTCCTTCAATGTTACGCCGTGCCTTGCCATTTTATGGCAATGAAGTCATTTTGATGTTGCACGCAACGACCATCGCCTTTACCGCAACTGTGCCTGATATTTTGAAAGTTGCACGCGATGTCAATTCAGCAACTTATGAAACGTTTAATGCTTTTGGGATCGCCGCAGTGCTGTATGCCTGTTTGGCTTTTATCTTGATTGGCATATTCCGCAAACTGGAAAAACGCTGGTCGGCATTTTTAAAACCATCGGATCATTAGGAGAATACAGATGGAAGATTCAGCAAAACTGGTGATTCGAGATTTATGTAAAACCTTCGGGGATAATGAAGTACTGAAAGGTGTTTCTCTCGATGCCAAAGCAGGCGATGTGATTAGTATTATCGGTTCATCGGGTTCGGGGAAAAGTACCTTCTTGCGTTGTATTAATTTTCTAGAACAGCCGAGTAATGGTTCAATCAAACTCAATGGTGAGAAGCTACAAACTGTTTTTGATAAACATGGCAACTTAAAAGCGACCAATCCTAAGCAACTGCAAAAAATGCGTACCCAGCTCATGATGGTGTTTCAGCATTTTAATTTGTGGTCACACATGACGGTTTTACAAAATGTGATTGAAGGCCCGATTCATGTACTGGGCGTGAAACGTGCGGAAGCAGAAGAACGTGCGCGTAAATATTTACGCAAAGTTGGTTTGAGTGAAAGCGTGGAAAATAAATATCCTGCATTTTTGTCGGGTGGGCAGCAACAACGGGTTGCGATTGCTCGTGCTTTGGCGATGGAACCAGAGGTGATGCTTTTCGATGAACCAACCAGTGCTTTAGACCCTGAACTGGTGGGTGAAGTCCTGAAAGTCATGCAAGGCTTGGCAGAAGAAGGGAGAACCATGATTGTCGTGACGCATGAAATGGGTTTTGCACGTCATGTCTCGAATCAGGTGATCTTTTTGCATCAAGGGAAAATTGAAGAGCAGGGTGATCCGAAAGAAGTCCTGACTCACCCGAAAAGTGAGCGTTTAAAACAGTTTTTGGAAGGTAATTTTAAATAAAAAATAGGAAGCAAAATCTGTGTGCATTTTGCTTCCTGCTTTTTTAAACAGCATCAAGCTGCTTAAAGTACACTGGCGATTTTATGGAAATGAGGTCGGCTACGAATACGCTCAATCCATGCTTCTAAATGTGGATGTTGTTGTTGATCTAAGCCCAAATTAAACCAGTGATGTATTGCAAGTCCCAAAGGAATATCAGCAACACCGAAATGTTCCCCAGATAAATAAGGTTGGCGTGCCAGTTCAGCATTAACAATATCCAGTAGTTTTGACAGTTTTTCTGCTGCGACTTCAACCGCAGCCAAATCGCGCTGATCTTCAGGTTGGCGCACCAAATTAAAAAATACCACGCCAAACACAGGCAAAACGCTGGTGATATACCAATCGAGCCACTTTTCCGCAGCAAAACGTGCGCGTGGTTCGGCAATCCATAAAGAGCCTTTGCCATAGACTTCGGTCAAATAACGCAAAATAATCTGCGATTCCCAAAGTGATGTGTGCTTAAACAGTTTGGGGTTTATGATTTTCAAAATTCCAAGAAACTAAATAAATGGCAAGTGCACATCGTGGCACGAGCAATAATGCTAATAGAAATGCGTGAAAGTCAAGACTTAGACAAAATGCACAGAGAGCATTTGGAAAACCACAGATGAACCCAATAATGACCAAAAAGCGATTGGTCTTTTTATTGGCAAGCCAATTTATGGTCATGGCTGCTAGAGATAAGATGGCAATATAGACCGAAAGCGGATAGATAAAGCCTTCAAATATTCCATCTGTTCTTATTGATCCAGACTCGTTTAATGCAAGAATAAAGAAGGGCATAATCGTTAACCATCCAACAATGGAAAAGGTTATTTTTTTTAGTTTGGGTCATTATTTTTTCCTCTAAGGATTAATTATTATATCTAAATATAAATCAAAATTTTGTAGAGATATATCTGTATTTAAAACAATCAATAGATCAAGAAATTGGACAAGCCGAGCACAAACGTGTATATCGGGGGGCAGAAAAATGGAGTGAATTTTATGCCCTCAAACTCGCAGCAGCATCCCCCTGCATTTTTATCCAAACAGCGCATTATTGCACGGACTGGATTTAACCGTTGGCTTGTACCACCAGCCGCTTTAGCGATTCACTTATGTATCGGAATGGCATATGGTTTTTCGGTATTTTGGTTGCCATTGTCTAAAGCATTAGGGATTAGCCAGTCGATTCCTTGTGTGCCCGATATTGGATTTTTTCAGCAACTTTTTGTGCATAGCTGTGATTGGAAAGTTTCTACGCTTGGCTGGATGTACACCTTATTTTTTGTACTGCTTGGAAGCTCTGCCGCAATTTGGGGTGGGTGGTTAGAACGGGTTGGCCCACGTAAAGCAGGTTTAATCAGTGCTGTCTGCTGGTGTGGAGGCATGCTCATTTCTGCTTTTGGCATTTATATCCATCAATTTTGGCTAATGCTGCTTGGTTCTGGTGTGATTGGGGGGATTGGTCTAGGACTTGGTTATATTTCGCCTGTCAGTACCTTGATTAAATGGTTTCCCGATAAGCGTGGGCTGGCAACAGGCATGGCGATTATGGGTTTTGGTGGTGGTGCGATGATTGGCTCACCTTTAGCCGTTGAACTCATGGTATATTTTTCAACGCCAACCAGTATTGGTGCAGTACAGACATTTGTTGTCATGGCGCTGATTTACTTTGTATTTATGGTCAGTGGTGCATTGGCATATCGTATTCCTGCACAAGGGTGGACGCCTGACAACTGGCAGCCTCAGCCGAAAAAACAGCAGTTGATAACTCCACATCATGTCCATGCCCGTAAAGTTTGGGGAATTCCACAATTTTGGTTGGTATGGATGGTACTGTGTATGAATGTTTCCGCAGGGATTGGCATCATTGGAATGGCATCTCCCATGTTGCAGGAAGTTTTTGCAGGGCAGTTAATCGGGCTACCTGATTTAAGTTTTCAGTCCTTAGATGATCAGCAACTCAAAAAAGTCGCAGCCATTGCCGCAGGTTTCACCGCATTACTGAGCCTATTTAATATTGGCGGGCGGATTGTCTGGGCAAGTCTGTCCGATAAAATCGGGCGTAAAGCAACTTATACGGTATTTTTTATTTTCGGTGGATTTCTGTATGCCAGTGTTCCATTTTTTGCCAATGCTGGCGAGAAGCTC
The DNA here is from genome assembly GCF_008993995.1 of Acinetobacter brisouii. Lineage (GTDB taxonomy): Bacteria > Pseudomonadota > Gammaproteobacteria > Pseudomonadales > Moraxellaceae > Acinetobacter > Acinetobacter brisouii_A. The sequence continues at coordinate 11,586 of NZ_BKNN01000025.1, read as the reverse complement.
TACTTTGTCGCTGCAATTTGTTTAATCATTAGTATGTATGGCGGTGGTTTTGCCACGATTCCTGCATATTTGGCAGACTTATTTGGTACGCAAATGGTGGGTGCAATTCATGGACGTTTACTCACGGCATGGGCAACCGCAGGGATTATTGGCCCTGTTGTGGTCAACAATATGCGTGATTATCAATTGGCTTTGGGAATTCCTGCTAGTCAGGTCTATAATCAGACCATGTTGATTTTGGTGGGTTTACTGGTTATCGGTCTAATCTGTAACTTACTGATTCGTCCTGTGGCTGCCAAGCATTTTATGAGTGCTGAACAACTGGCTGCTGAGCAGAAATTGATGCAAGATCGACAACACGCCGAAATACAAAATTTACATGCAGTGACCGATCAGCCTGTACAGATAACGCCTGTACTTTGGGTGGTTTTGGCGTGGATGGCTGTAGGTTTGCCATTGCTGTGGGGTGTTTATCGTACTTTGCTGAGTATGCGAGCATTTTTCTAAGATTGAAAAAAGGGCGGTTTTCACAATCGCCTTTTTTATGATGGATCGTGTACCACCCCCCCAAATTATCTCCCAATCATTAAAATGGATCTTCATACATGACTCTCATTTTCTTTGCGGCACTATGCAGTGTTGCGGTGTCGATTGTTTTGAAACAATTTAAACAACGTGATTATTCAGCTTTGCAAATGATTGTCTGGAACTATGTCACCGCAAGTCTTTTATGTTGGTTGTGGTTTAAACCCGATTTTGCTCATTTAAGTATTCATGATACGCCGTGGTGGCTGATTGGTGTGCTCGGTGTGTTGCTACCCAGTATTTTCTTTTGTTTAGCCAAATCTTTACAGTATGCAGGCATTATTAAAACTGAAGTGGCTCAGCGCCTATCGGTCGTTTTATCATTACTTGCAGCCTATTTTATCTTTCATGAGCAGTTTTCGAGTCTCAAATTATTGGGTGTAGCACTGGGTATTACTGCGGTATTGAGCCTGATTGTTGCCAAAACGCAAGCGACTACTCAAACACAAAGCAGCAAGGCGGGATGGTTCTTGGCAAGTGTTTGGGCTGGTTATGCACTGGTGGATATTTTATTGAAATACAACAGTAGCTTAGGTCAACAATTTGCGTTGAGCCTGAATTTGATGTTTATGGTGGCAGGTGTTGCATCTGCAATTTTTGTCAGTCTGTCTAAACTAGAGCAGTGGCAAGTGAAGAATCTGACTGCGGGTGTTTTGCTCGGTGTTCTCAACTTCGCCAATATCGCTTTTTATGTCCAAGCCCATCAATTACTCAAAGATGCGCCTGCGGTGGTTTTTGTGGTGATGAATGTCAGTGTTGTGACTTTAGGTGTGTTGAGTGGTTTGATTTATTTTAAAGAAAAACCAAATCAAATGACGATGATTGGATTGTTACTCAGTTTAATCGGTGTGGGTTGCTTAGCCATGAGTATGACTTAAGCTAAAATAGCCTAAGTCATATGGTTAAATTAAAGAATCGTAAACAACTCTGCTTTACTTAAGCGTGATTTTGGCAATTTGGCATTGAAATCTTTTTCACTGCGATAACCAAGCGTGAGCACGACAGAACTATGGAAACCTTGATTCACCAAGTCGAACTCCTGATTGACCGCAGCATCATCGAAACCACCGATTGGTGTAGCATCAATACCTAAAATCGGCGCAGCCAACAGTAATTCCCCTAGTGCAATAAAGGTCTGGGTTTCCATCCAGTGCTGAATATTGCCTTTTTCATTGCGATAATAGTCGATATAGCCTGCACGGGTTTCACGTTGTGACTGTTTGGTCGCTTCATCTTTAAAACGACCTGCAACATCATCTTGTGTGACCAAATGCTCCAAATATTCTTCCGTTACATCAGTACGAGTACACAGCACAATCGTATGGGATGAGTCGAGAACTTTAGGCGCATTATAGGCATATTTGCCCGTCATACATTTGGCAATACGCTGTTTGGCTTCAGGGCTTTGTGCCACAATAAAATGCCACGGCTGAATATTGATGGATGATGGCGCGAGGCGTAACACTTCAAGTAATAAATCGATTTGGTCTTGCGGAATTTTTTTATTTGGATCGTAAGCTTTCGTGGTGTAGCGTTGCTGGGTGAGATTGAGAAGATCCATATGCTATCCTGATTCGGTCATAATTCGGTTTTAACTCATCATTCGATAATATGTGGACATTCTCTCAAAACACAACAAATTTACCGTAAGAGAATGCGTGAAATTGTGTGAAAGATCTCTTTTTAGCACAACCTAAACCAAAATTTATAGCGATACATCCAAAGACTGGTTAGATATGCTGAAGTTGTATATTTTTTTGAATGCTCGACAACATACGCTTGCGAATCAAACCACTTACAGGTCGAATCAGATACCAATAGGGTCGAAAGCTAGACAATGCTTTCTGATCAACACAAAAAACACGCGTTTCAGTTGTGAGTTGTGTGTGCGTATCACTGATCTTTTCCGCGACAAAATGCAAGGTCAGCTTGGCTGAGCCTGATTCTGAAAATGCTAAAAAAGATGCTGCGTCAAGAATTGGCACTTGTCCATAATTAAGCTGCCAGAATTTTCCTGCCAAGCCCATCATCAATTCTTGCTGTTCGATGTGTTCTAATCGTGTGAAATTATCTAAACCGAAGGCTTGTTTAGAAATGCGTTGTTGCCCAGTGATTTTGTCAAGCAGTCTGATCGGCAGCTCTCTTAAGCCAATCGCCAATTTGAAAAAAGCGTCATCATCTCCCCGATAATTGAGTACTGCATGCATCACATCTGCTTGAGATGCTGCGATTTTTATCGAATGCGTTTCTATAAAATGATAGTGGGGTAGAAATTTATTGTTGATCGGCATTGTTTATTGAATTCATTTTTATGATGATTTGTTCTAATCATAGGGAGAAAAGTTGTAATCTGTCAAACCTCCAAAATCTCACCAAATTTGAATGAGGTATTTTAAGTAGCTCAATCACTTAAGTTTTTTGTAAGCAAACAACCTAATTGAGTTTATTGGGAATTATGCGGGTGTTGATAGTATATAATGTATTGAAAAGACAAATATGATTTATGGCATAGTAAGCTAAAGTAAGTCCTTTGAAAATCAATTTGTATATTGCTTAGACAAATATAATTAATCTCTTAAGACATACATCATTAAAATCGTTAGGGATTTTCCTAAACTTAGAGTGCTTATTAGACACTCTAAAATATTTATATGATCTCAAAGAAGAAAGAGACAATTCCCCTGTATTATAAGAGCAAGATGTTAGTCAGCTTAACTGATAGGTATTACAACTTTACGGGCTTATTTGTATCAAAATTTAAGACTTTAGACTGAGTTACAAAACTCTCTATTGCTAATTTCTCAACTAAGAAAAGCAAAAATAAAAATTCAAGATATTGAAAAATAACAATAATATTAAAAATAAAACAAGAAAATTTGGTGAAACTTCCATTTTTAATTATTTATTTAAATTATATGCTCATTTATATTTAAAATAATGTATAGACAGGTTTTTTGTTTTGCCTATACTTTGATCACCATTTCTAAAACCTATGGAGAACAAAAATGGTTATTGCTGGCTCTCAACCTGGAACAGGTTTCTATTTTTGTGTCCAATGCGGACATCGCGCTTACTTAGAAATTGGTACAGACCGTTTACCTCCGTGTACCAAATGCCTAGGCACCCAATTTAACGATAAAATTGCTTAAGGTTGCACAACATTAAAAACAGTTACCTTCTGTTTTTAAACATAAAGCCCGATGCATCAATCGGGCTTTCTACTATTTGGCTGTTTGTACTTGCAGATTTAAACTGACCTCATGCTAGCCATAAAAACCATCAACACTCAATCGCATTGACGGCTAAACCACCTTTCGAGGTTTCCTTATATTTCTCCGACATATCCTTGCCAGTTTCTTTCATGGTCTGAATCACTTTATCGAGTGAAATAAAATGTTCACCATCGTCATGGAGTGCCATTTGTGCCGCATTAATAGCTTTCACCGCTGCAATTGCATTGCGTTCGATACATGGAATTTGGACTAAGCCCCCAACAGGGTCACAGGTTAAACCTAAGTTATGCTCCAGACCGATTTCCGCAGCATGTTCCACTTGAGCAGGTGTGCCATCTAAAATTTCGGCTAGACCTGCTGATGCCATTGAACAGGCTGAACCGACTTCACCCTGACAGCCGACTTCCGCACCTGAAATAGAAGCTTGTAACTTACATAAAATACCGACTGCTGCCGCACTCAAGAAGAAACGTACAATTTTATCTTCGGACAAATCTTGCGAAAATGTCACGTAATAATACAAAACCGCAGGAATAATGCCTGCTGCGCCGTTAGTCGGTGCAGTCACCACACGACCACCTGCGGCATTTTCTTCATTGACTGCCAGTGCAAATAAGTTCACCCATTCCATTGCGGTAAAAGTCGTATCAATCAGGTTCGAATTTTTCTTTTGAATCAGTTGTTGATGAATTTTTTTGGCACGCCGTTTAACATTCAGCCCACCAGGAAGAATCCCTTCATTGTGTAGACCATTTTGAATACAGGTTTGCATCACCTGCCAAATATGCATAATTTTGCTGCGAATCTCCGCTTCACCACGCCAGCTTTTTTCATTTTCAAGCATCAGTTGGCTGACACTTAAATTATGCTGTTTGCAGAGTGCCAATAATTGTTTGGCTGTGCGAAATGGATAAGGAATTTCGGTTGTATCATCAACAACATTGCCTTGATGCGTTTGGCTTTCATCCACAATAAAACCACCACCCACAGAGTAATAGGTATTTTCATATACTGTCTGACCTTGTGTATCGTATGCCGTCAAGGTTATGGCATTGGGGTGGTAAGCCAATGGTTCATCAATAAAAATCACATCTTGAGCATAATCAAACGAAATTTGGTGTTCAGTACTGAGCTTTAAATTTTTTTGTTCTAATGCGGTTTTGAGTAAGTTCTCAGTCTGTTGAGTATCGATACTTTCTGGTTCAAATCCCATTAACCCTAAAATGGTGGCTTTATCTGTACCATGTCCGATTCCTGTAGATGACAGCGAGCCAAATAACTGTATTTTGAGTTTATTTACACTAGAAAGCTGTTGCTGGGTTTCAAGATGTTGACGAAATATGTAGGCGGCATGCATTGGGCCTACGGTATGCGAACTCGATGGCCCAACACCAACTTTAAATAAATCAAATACACTGAGTGCCATAGTTATGTCCTTATAACAAAAAGGGAGAAAAATACTTAAAAAGAAAATCTTAGCGTGAAAAAATCACAATACTAAACTTATGTGGCAATCACTAATATTATATTTATCTTAAATTTAACTAGGACGTATCCTCATTTGAAAAATTGGTTTTAAGGGTTTAAAAATGATTTGACCTCTTTTTATTTATATATTTGTCAATGGCACGTACTCTACTGGTAGTATTCTTAAACGTAACGAAAGTTAATCATTTGACTATAAGATTTCATGCTGGATATACACATCAATCTATAAGATGCTTTAAACTGATCAAAATGAAGATTTTGAGAGATCTAAATGTCTGCACCTAAAGACAAACCAACAAAAATTACGATGGATGAGCATAAGCAAAATATTGATTATATTTTTAATGAAGTTGGGTTTAGTTTTTTTGTACTGAAAAACTTTTTATGGTTTTTTTGGTGGTTAGATCTGGGATTATTACCCGTTAAAATCATAACTTATTTGTACTCAAATCATGCAACATGGTTGTCTTATGATTATGACTTAAAGAGTTACTCATGGCTAATGTTTGATCAAGCACCAACCTTAAGTTATATTGGCTGGTTGTGTATTGCATTGGCATTATCTAACCCTAAAACAATTCAACACATTTTTTATTGTGTCCCACTGCTTAAAATCAAAATTAGCCGAGATCTCTTAAATACTCAAACTTTGGTTTATGGCTTTTTTGTCGGCTTTTTGGCTTCGCATTTATCGAGTGTTTTGATGGATTTACCCGATATTTTTGCATCTAGTGCTATCAACTATATTCGTATTTTTTGAGTGGCTGTTATCAACAAAATATCAGATTTGTTTAAATACTTTGCAGAGGATTACACAAATCATGATCAGCAGTAGATAAAGCAGGTATTCGATCCAGTCATTTGTAGGGTCATTGAGTTTATATTGATACAGATAGTAACCTAGCAAGCTTAAGATGATTGTTATTACGATATTCATAGGCTGTATGTACAGCAGACAAATTGTAAAAATAGAGGGAGAATAATGTGCCATGTTCTCCCTTGTGTTTTTATAGAGTCAAATGGATAAGGTAATCTTTTAACACACCTGCTGATTTTGACATGAGTTCAGAAGCATATTTCTGGTTGTCTTGGCGTAACTCTGGAATGCTGATATTGGCTTTACGTAGCTCACAGGTATGACCAATTAACCATTTTTCTAGATCATCTTCTGCTACTTCAATATGAAATTGCAAGGCTAAAATGTTCTGTCCAATTTTAAATGCTTGATTTGGGTAAAGCGCAGAGCTTGCTAGCAGTTCAGCTTGGGTGGGTAAGTCAAAGGTATCTCCATGCCAATGTAAAACAGCAGTATCTCCCAGTGTTGTTAATGGATTATTGGCAGCTTGAGATAAAGTCAGAGAACTCCAGCCAATTTCCTTCGTATGTCCAGCATAAACAGGAGCACCTAGAGCATGAGCAATCAGTTGTGCGCCTAAACAAATGCCTAAAGTCGGTTTATTGGCTACAAGGCGCTCTCTGAGTCCTGTGATTTCATCAGTTAAAAATGGATAATCATCTTGCTCATAGACACCAATCGGCCCACCTAAAATCACAACTAAGCCATCGTAAGCAAGTGCTGTTGTTAAATCATCTACGCCAGCATCAAAGTAACGAACACGATAGCCATATTGATAGAAGACATCCTCTAGAGCACCTAAATCTTCAAAGGCAAGATGCTGGATGGCATAGATCGTTTTGGGTAAGCTAGAATTTAAATTTATTGTCATGATTTAAAAAATGACTGAGTAAACTTAAAACATAACGAATCATGAGAAAAAATCAAGGGGCTTAAATAGGATTATTTCAAATAAAAAAGCCAACCTAAATCAAACAATCCATAATCGTATGTATTTAAGTTGGCTTTGAATAAAAAATACAGCGAACGAGGGTTCGCTGTAGAGTGTAGCAATACGCTACAAAAGGCTAAATTAGAAGAAACCTAACGCTTTAGTTGAGTAGCTCACCAACAAGTTTTTAGTTTGTTGATAATGGTTCAACATGTCTTTATGGTTTTCACGACCGATACCTGAACGTTTGTAACCACCGAACGCTGCATGAGCAGGGTAGATGTGGTAACAGTTTGTCCAAACACGACCCGCTTCAATTGCACGACCTGCGCGGTAAGACGTGTGTGCTGAACGAGACCATACACCTGCACCTAAACCATAGATGGTGTCATTTGCAATTTTCATTGCATCATCAAAGTCTTTGAAAGTGGTTACAGACAATACAGGTCCGAAGATTTCTTCTTGGAAAATCTTCATGCTGTTGTCGCCTTTGAAGATTGTTGGTTCGATATAGAAACCACCTTCAACATCATGACGAGGAGAACCACCTGTCAACAATTGAGCACCTTCGCTGCGACCTGTTTCGATGCAACCCAAAATTTTATTTTGCTGTTGAACAGAAGCTTGAGCACCGATCATGGTATCTGTATCAAGAGGATGACCTGTTTTGATACGTTTTACACGTTCAATCGCTTTTTCCAAGAATTTGTCAGCAATGCTTTCTTGAACAAGTGCTCGAGAAGGACAAGTACAAATTTCACCTTGGTTCAATGCGAACATTGCAAAGCCTTCAAGTGCTTTGTCTAGGTAGTCATCTTCTTGATCCATAACGTCTTCAAAGAAGATGTTTGGTGATTTACCGCCAAGTTCAAGCGTTACAGGAATAATGTTTTCTGTTGCATACTGCATGATCAATTGACCTACAGCAGTAGAGCCTGTGAATGCAATTTTTGCAATACGTGGGTTAGTTGCCAATGGGCGACCTACTTCTGCACCAAAACCGCTCACGATGTTCAGGATACCTGGTGGAAGAATATCTTGGATCAATTCAATAAGAACCAAGATACTTACAGGTGTTTGCTCAGCAGGTTTCATGACGATACAGTTACCTGCCGCCAATGCTGGTGCAATTTTCCATGCTGCCATCAAGATTGGGAAGTTCCAAGGAATGATTTGACCAACTACACCGAGTGGCTCATGGAAGTGGTAAGCGATGGTATCTTCATCGATTTCAGAAATGCCGCCTTCTTGTGCACGAATACAGCCTGCAAAGTAACGGAAATGGTCAATTGCCAGTGGAATATCTGCTGCCAATGTTTCACGAATTGGCTTACCGTTATCCCAAGTTTCTGCTACGGCAAGAACTTCAAGATTTTCTTCTAAACGGTCAGCAATTTTAAGCAACAAGTTAGAACGAGTTGTAGGAGATGATTTATTCCATGAAGCTTTTGCTTTATGTGCAGCATCTAACGCAAGCTCAACATCTTCAACAGTTGAACGTGCAACAGTTGTGAAAACTTTACCATCGACTGGAGAGCTATTTTCAAAATACACACCTTTTACTGGTGGAACCCACTCACCACCAATAAAATTTTCATACTGAGATTTAAATTGAACTTTTGAACCAGGTTGATTAGGATCAATATAGCGCATGTGAAAATTCCTTTGCTTTATTTTATATCATCTAACAAAAGCATACTGCTTCTGATAAAGTACTTCTGGTACATTACGGATATAATAATAATCATAAATTAGGTTGGAAAAAGGTTGGAGTATTCCAAACATACCAGGGATATACAAATGTTTACGAAGAAAGACTTATCGCACCATCGCGGTGCGATTGAGCAGTTAAGGCAGAGCCTCACATGGTCACCTCAACAAGCTCAAGAAATCGGTCAGAGTATTATGAGCTCTTGGCAACGAAGCATTTCTGCGTGCATTCCTAGAGAGCGCACGGCTGCGCCATTGGTTGAAAATACCTCATTTAAGGGTATGACGACCTTAACTTCGGCTTTACAGCGTTGTGAGGCTGAATTACGCCATGTCGCACGGCAATCTTCAATGGTGCTGGCGATTGGTGATGTTGGTAGTACCATTGTTTGGACAGCAGCAAGTCGTGAAATGCAGGATCAAGCCGAGCAGGTACATTTTGTGTCTGGTGGTAAATGGAGTGAAGATGCAGTAGGGACAAATGCATTGGCACTTTCTTTGAAAACTCAGCAGTCATGTTGTGTGTTCTCAAGTGAGCACTACATGGAATCGGTGCATGATTGGGTCTGCTATGCGACACCAATCGTTGATCCATATTCACATCAGCTCTTGGGAGTTGTTGATTTATCAACCATTTGGAAAAATCATAATACTTTAGGTGTGCTCGCTGTTGAACGTTGTGCTTCGATTATTCAATCTGCACTTCTTGAACAACAAAAACAGCGTTTATACATTCGTACATTTTCAGTTTCACAGGTCTTGTTTAATGGTAAGGTCTTGGTGCTGACACCGCGTCAGTTTGAAATTATGACGATTTTGGCACTCTGTCCGCAAGGTGTAAATCTAGATAAATTGCATAATGCTTTGTATGGCGAACGTAAGGTTAGTATGGGGACACTCAAAGCCGAGATGTCTCAGTTGCGTGATTTACTTGGTGGTATGCTTGGATCGCGTCCGTATCGCTTGCTTGCGCAAGTTGAGGCAGATTTCTTGCAAGCAGAGCAGGCGCTCGATGCGGGTTACTTAGAATCGGCTTTAAGCTTGTATAAAGGCGTATTTTTAGCAAAAACTGAAAGCCCATTTTTATGCGCTTGGCGAGATTGTTTGGAGTCACGTTTAAGCGACGCAATTTTTAAAGCAAAAAATACTGATACATTGCTGAAACATATCGCACATGTGCCTGATGCGATTGATGCGGTGGAGCGCTTAATTGAGTTGCTACCTGAGTCACATCCAGCGCATCAAGTATTGGAAAAATATAAGGATGCTTAATTTAAAATAGCAAATATAAAAATCTGATTTTAAAAATAAAAATTATAATACTTCTGCGTTGCATTTTGCGTCGCAGTTTTATTCTGTCTAACAAATACCAATAAAAAAAACTTCTCACAAAGTGAACTCTGTGAGAAGCCTACATGGAGAAAAGTTAAAACCTATGGTTTAAATCATCAAAATTACAAAGCAGCTTTAAAGATATCAACTACTTGAGCATGCGTTGCTTTACGTGGATTCGTTAACATACACGCATCTTTCTGAGCATTTTCAGCCATAATTGCAAGATCTTCAGTTTTCACACCAAGTTCAGTTAAACCTGAAGGAATACCGATTGAAGCAGATAATTGACGGATTGCAGCAATTGCAGCGTTCGCAGCTTCAGTAACAGTTAAACCGTGAGTATTTACACCCATCAATTGCGCGATACGTGCATAACGATCAGGGCAAGCAATTAGGTTGAATTCACAAACGTGTGGTAGAAGTACTGCGTTACATACACCGTGAGGTAGGTTGTAGAAACCACCTAATTGGTGAGCCATTGCATGCACATATCCTAAAGATGCGTTGTTGAATGCCATACCAGCAAGGTATTGTGCATAGCTCATTGCATCACGCGCTTCAAGGTTTTGACCATTTGCAACAGCAGGGCTTAACCATTCGCTAATCATTGCAATTGCTTTTTCAGCACATGCATCAGTAATCGGGTTTGCAGCAGTAGACACATAAGCTTCAACAGCGTGAGTCAATGCATCCATACCTGTTGCAGCAGTTAAGCTTGCTGGTTTTGCTAGCATTAACTTAGGATCGTCAATCGCGATAAGTGGAGTACAACGCCAGTCAACGATCGCCATTTTAACGTGAGTATCAGTGTTGGTAATGATACAGAAACGAGTCATTTCTGAAGCAGTACCTGCTGTTGTGTTGACTGCAATAAGCGGAGTCATTGGAACAGTACTTTTGTCGATACCTTCGTAGTCACGGATATGACCGCCACCCGCTGTAACAAGACCAATACCTTTAGCACAGTCGTGTGAAGAACCACCACCTAGTGATACAATAAAGTCACAACCATTGTCAGTGTATTCTTTTACACCGTTGTGAACGTTAATGTCGGTTGGGTTTGGTTCTGCACCTGGGAAGATGTGGCTTTCTACGCCAGCGTCTGTTAAATATTGAGCAATCGTGTCAGCTACACCAAACTTAAATAAACCTTGGTCAGTTACGATTAATGCTTTTTTTGCACCTAGGTTTTGAGCTTTTGTGCCAATTTCTTTAGCACAACCTGGTCCAAATAAAGATACGCAAGGGATGTAAAAACCGTTAGTTTGGTCAGCAATATTTTTAAAAGCCATGGAGCGATTCCTTCTTCCATTATTCCATTATGTTTTTCTAGGCGATCATGTTCACCATGAGCTTAGTATTGTTAGCTCCTTAAAAATTTCCTACCTACCAAATACCTACCAACTTTTTTTAAAAACAGTTTTTTGATTAAGGTGTTGTAATTAAAT